>NZ_JBSFTC010000019.1:0-79511 GCF_053590415.1 Nonomuraea sp. NPDC003201 | reverse complement strand
GTCACCGCCCTGGGCCGTCACCGCCCGGGGCCGTCACCGCCCTGGGCCGTCACCGCCCTGGGCCGTCACCGCCCGGGGCCGTCACCGCCCTGGGCCGTCACCGCCCGGGGCCATCACCACCAGGCCCGTCACCGCTTGGGGCCCGTCACAACCCAGCCCGTCACCACTCAGCACCCGCCACTCAGCGCCTCACAACCCGGCCCGTCGCCGCCGAGCCCCGTCACTGCCCGGGGCCATCACCACCTGGCCTGTCATCACTCAGCGTCTCGCCACCCGGTCCGCCGCCGCCGAGCTCGTCACCCCAAGCCCTCGGCTCCCACGACTCAACCCTCAGCGCCCACCCCTTAGCGCTCAACCCTCATGGGCAACCCTCAGGCCCAGCCCTCAGCCCTCTGGTGGGTTGGCGTTGGTCATGAGGTGGGTGAGTGACGGCAGGCCCTTCTCCGGGGATGTCACCAGGACGCGGCACCCCGCGGCCGTGGCGGCGGCGACGCCCGTGGGGCTGTCCTCGACGGCGATGCAGCGGGAGGGGGTCGTGCCGAGCCGGCGGGCCGCCTCCAGGTACGGGTCCGGGTACGGCTTGCCGCGGGCCGTGTCCTCGTTCGCGATCACCAGGTCGAACGTGTGCCCGAGCCGTGGCAGCACCAGCTCCACGATGGTCCGGGGAGAGGCGCTGACCAGGGCCGTCGGGATGGCGGTGGCGGCCAGCTCGGCCAGGAGCTCCGACGCCCCCGGCGTGACCTTCACGCCCTGCCCGATGAGGTCGGCGAAGGCGTCCGTGAGCCGCCTGGCCACTTCGGTCATGAGTAAGGCGTCCGTGGGCTGGCTGGTCGCCTTGGTCGTGGGTAAGGCGTCCGTGGGCTGGCTGGTCGCCTTGGTCGTGGGTAAGGCGTCCGTGGGCTGGCTGGTCGCCTTGGTCGTGGGTAAGGCGTCCGTGGGCTGGCTGGTCGCCTTGGTCGTGGGTAAGGCGTCCGTGGGTTGCCTGGTCGCCTTGGTCGTGGGTAAGGCGTCCGTGGGTTGCCTGGTCGCCTTGGTCGTGGGTAAGGCGTCCGGGGGTTGGCTGGCCGCTTCGGTCGTGTGTAAGGCGTTCGTGGGCTGTCCGGCCGCCTCGGTCATGAGGGGCGTGTCCGAAGCGGGGGTGAGGAGGTGGGCGGCCACGTCCTCGACCGTGCGGCCGAGCACGTACGGCACGTCCTCCGCCCCCAAAGCCCGGCCGAGAGAGGCGGCGATGGAGACGGTGGCCTGCCACCACAGCCCTTCGGTGTCGACCAGGGTGCCGTCCATGTCGAACAGGACGGCATCCGGGCCGGCGTGCTCAGATCGCATCGGCCGCCACGACCGGGGCCGGGACCGTGACCGTGCGGGGCGCCACCAGGACGGGCCGGTCCACCAGGCGGACGGTGACCCGCGTTCCGGGTGCGAGGCGGGCCGCCTCGTGGCCGGGGACGTCGGCCAGGACCTCCCCGCCCTCCACCGCCACCCGGAGGCGGACGGAGGCGCCGCGGAAGGAGGCGGCGAGCACGTGGGCGGGACCGTCCTCGGCCGGGGCGACCTTGACGGCCTCCGGACGGATCAGGACGTCCACCGACGGATCCGCGGGCACCTGGCCGTCCACCGGCAGGAGCTGGCCGAGCACCGTGACCTGGTCACCGGAGACCTGGCCGGCGAGGTGGTTCATGGTGCCGACGAACTCCGCCACGAAGGCGGTGGCCGGGCGGTCGTAGATCTCGGCGGGCGAGCCGACCTGTTCGAGCCGCCCGTCGCGCAGCACCGCCACCTGGTCCGCGATCGACAGCGCCTCCTCCTGGTCGTGGGTCACGAAGATGGTCGTGATGCCCAGGTCGAGCTGGAGGCGGCGGATCTCCTCGCGCAGCGACACGCGTACTTTCGCGTCCAGCGCCGACAGCGGCTCGTCCAGCAGCAGGACGCGCGGTTCCAGGGCGAGCGCGCGGGCCAGGGCGACGCGTTGCTGCTGGCCGCCGGAGAGCTGGTGCGGGTAGCGGTCGGCGTGGGAGGGGAGGCCGACCAGTTCGAGTAGTTCGTCCGCCTTCTTCCGCCTGGTGGCCACGGGCACCTTGCGGACGCGCAAGCCGAAGGCCACGTTGTCGCGGGCGTTCAGGTTCGGGAAGAGGGAGTAGGACTGGAAGACCATGCCCGCGTCCCGCTTGTTGGCCGGTACGTCCGTGATGTCCCGGCCGTCCACGAGCACCGCGCCCGAGTCCGGTCGCTCGAACCCGGCCACGCACCGCAGCGCGGTCGTCTTCCCGCAGCCCGAGGGCCCCAGCAGCGCGACGAACTCGCCGGGCGCGACGATGAGGTCGAAGCCGTCCAGCGCGACCGTCTTGCCGAACACCCGCCGCAGCGCGCGGAACTCCACCGATGCGGTCATTTGTTTCTCTCCTTACCGAACGCCGAGGACACGGCGAGCAGCAGCAGCCAGATGAGCAGGAGGCTGAGGATGGACACCGCGACCGAGAGCTGCCCCTTGGAGCCGGCGACGGTCACGATCCACACCGCGAACGGCTCGTACCCCAGCAGGCTGGCCACGGTGTACTCGCCCAGCACGAGGGCCAGCGTCAGGAACGACGCGCTCGCCAGGGCCGAGCGCAGGTTCGGCACGACCACCCTGACCAGCACGTACGGCCACGAGGCGCCCAGGTTGCGGGCCGCCTCCACCAGCGTCCGCACGTCCATCGCGCGCAGCCCCGCGTCCAGCGACCGGTACACGAACGGCAGCACGAGCACCACGTACGCCAGCACCAGCACCACGGGGAACGCCGGGTCCTGGACCGCGATCAGCGTGGCCCAGAACGGCGTCGGAGCCAGCACGTCGGTCCCGGTGCGCAGCGACGTGCCGATCCCGGCCACGAAGGTGATGGGCGGCACCACCAGGGGCAGCGTGCACAGCACCTCCATCAGCGGGCGCAGCCGCGGCGCGAAGAGCCGTACGGCCAGCATCGCGGGCAACGCCAGCAGCAGCACCAGCACGATCGTGGCGACGGCCAGGGACAGCGACAGCAGCAGCGAGCGCACGAACCCGTCGGCCGTCAGCAGCTCGCCGTAGGCCGAGAACGACACTCCGGTGGTCGGGGTGTAGATCGTGTACCAGAGCGAGGCCCCGAGCGGGATCAGGAAGTAGGCCGCCGCCAGCAGGAACACCGCGCCGCGCCACACGCGAGGGCGCGAGGAGCCACCCGAGATGCGCTCCAGGCCGGTCAGTGCAGCCATCGGGAGCTCCTCTTCTGCAGCGGCAGGTAGATAGCCATCACGAGCCCGGCCACCACGACCATGTCGAGGCTGAGGGCCAGCGCGATGTTCTCGTAGCCGATCAGCACGTCGCCGGTGAGCGCGCTGGCGATCTTCAACGTGACGAGCGGGACGACGGTCCCGACCATGGCGTTGGCGGTGGCGTACGCGGAGAAGGCCGACCCGAAGAGCAGCACCACCCCGCCCAGCATCGACGGCGCCAGCACCGGCAGCGCGACGAAGCGCCAGTAGTGCCAGGCGGTGGCCCCGTTGTTGGCCGCCGCCTCGCGCCACTGCGGCCGCAGTCCGTCCAGCGCCGGCGCCATGACCAGCACCATCAGCGGGATCGAGAAGTACAGGTAGGTCACCACCAGGCCCCAGAACGTGTAGAGCGAGCCGGACGGCAGCCCGACCAGGCCGCTGATCACGCCGGAGTTGCCGAGCGTGGCGATCCAGAAGAACGCCAGCGGCACCCCGCCGAAGTTGGCCAGCACGCCGGAGGCCGTCAGCACGGCCTCGCGCAGGAACGTGAGGCGTGAGGTCACGACGGCGTACGCGAGGAACGTCCCCAGCACGGCCCCCAGCAGGGCGACCACGGCGGACAGCTTCACGCTGCCGATCATCGCGATGAGGTAGCCGCCCTGCAGGCTCTGCGACAGGTTCGCCAGGCTCGGCCGCCCCTGCGCCGTGAACGCCCCCGCCACCAGCGCGATGGCGGGGACACCGAAGACGAGCGCGAAGAAGGCCAGCAGCGGCAGCGCCCCCAGCCAGCCCTTCGAACCGGAGCGGTTCATCCCGAGATCGCGGCGTCCCAGCCGCCGGCCAGCTTGGCCTTGGCCGCGTCCACCTGCTGGCTCGTCGGGAAGGTGGGGTCGCCCTCCACCGACGGCAGCTTCTCCGCCAGGGCCTTGTCCACGGTGCCGTCGGTGGTCATCGAGGGCAGCAGGACGGGGCGGGCGAAGCCCTTGAGGAACAGGTTCTGGCCCTCGGCGCTGTAGAGGTACTCCTGCCACAGCCTGGCGGCCGCCGGGTGCGGGGCGTCCTTGTTGATGGCCTGGGCGTACATCTGGAAGTACTTGCCGTCGGAGGGGATGTTCACCTTCCAGTCGAGGCCCTTGGCGGCCATCTGGGGCGCGTAGGCGGAGTTGTTGTAGTCCCAGTCGATGCTGATCTGGGTCTCGCCCTTCTCGATGGTCGCGGGCGTGGTCTCCACCGGGTTGTAGTTGCCCGCGTCCTTCAGCTTCTTGAAGAAGTCGATGCCGGGCTGGATGTCGTCGAACGAGCCGCCGTTGGCCAGGGCGGCGGCGTACACGCCGGCGAAGGCCGAGCCCGCCTTGGTCGGGTTGCCGTTCATCGCGACCTTGCCCTTGTACTCGGGCTTGAGCAGGTCGGCGAAGCTCGTCGGGCACGCGGCGATCTTCTTGGCGTCGCAGCCGATGGACACGTAGCCGCCGTAGTCGTTGACCCAGAGCCCGGTGCTCTCCTTCTGCCCCTCGGGGATCTTGTCGAAGGCCTGCACCTTGTACGGAGCGAACAGGCCCTCGCCGGCGCCGCTGATCGCGAACGACTGGCCGAGGTCGAGCACGTCGGGGGCGCGGTCCTGGCCCTTGCGCGTCTTGACCGCGTTGATCTCGTCGGCGCTGGCCGCGTCGGGAGTCTCGCTCTCGATCTTGATGCCGTACTTGGCCTGGAACTTCTGGATGATCTCCCCGTAGTTCGCCCAGTCGGGCGGAAGGGCGATGACATGGAGAGTTCCCTCCTTCTTGGCCGCCTCGACGAGCTTGTCGAGGCCGCCGAAGTCCGCCGCCGAGGTGGCGGTGGCCGCGTTCGGAGCGGAGGAGGAGGACGCGGTGGACTGCTGGGTGCCGGGCGCGGCGCCGCACGCCGCGGTGACTACGGTAAGGGCTGCGGCAACGCCGGCCGCACGGGCGCGAGGTGTGAACACAACGCCTCCACTTCAGGGGATGTGGAAGGAACCTAAGGGAACTTGTACAAACAAGCGAGCACCAGTAAGTCGCATGAATGTTGCTCTTTCATGAATGGGAAGGGTCGCTGATGGTTGCGCGCTATGAACTGATCGCCGATGATCTTCGGAACGAGATCGTCTCCGGTGCGCTCCCAGTCGGTTCGCAGCTCCCGAGCGAGGCTGAGCTGGCCGAACGCTACCGCGCGGCGCGCGGCACCGTGCGCCAGGCGGTGGCCGTGCTCGCCGCCGAGGGCCTGCTCGGCTCCCGGCAGGGGGCCAGGCGCATCGTGCTCGGCAGGGCGCGCAGCCAGAGCTTCGCCGAGCTGCACAGCTTCGCGCAGTGGGCGCGCGCGAACGGCTACCGCTTCGGCGGCCAGGTGATCACCCAGCGCCGCAGGACCGCGAGCGCCGCAGAGTCCGCCAGGCTCGGCCCCGGCGAGGTCCTGGAGGTGCTGCGGCTGCGCTCGCTGGAGGGCGAGCCCGTCCTGCTCGAACGCACGGTGTACGCCGAGTGGGTGGCCGCCGCCGTCGAGCGGATCCCGGCCGACTGCGAGTCCGTCACCGAGGCCCTGTACGACTCGATCGGCCTCGTGTTCGCCTACGGCGAGCACCTCATCGACGCGGTGTCCGCCGGCACCGAGGACGCCCGCCTGCTGGGAGTGCGCCGGGGGAGCCCGCTCCTGCGCCAGCGCCGGGTCACGACCACGCACGAGGGCCGCCCGGTGGAGTCCTCGGACGACCGCTACCGGCCGGGCAGCGTGACCTTCAGCATCCGCAACTCGATCGGCGCCAACCCTCTCGTGAGACAGGCCGGCGACTTGCGTTCGGGGCGCTGAGAACATATGTTCGACATATAAGCGCCCGCCTTCCCCCGGGTGGCTCAGCATAACGACCAGAGCCGCGGGGAGAAGCGTCTTGAGCAGACTCTATGGCGATCCGATAGAGGTGTGGACCAGGGACGGGGAGCCGACCCAGTTCGTCTGGCGAGACCGGCTCTATCTCGTCCGCCGGGTCCTCGACCACTGGGTGGTCGCGCGCGAGTGGTGGAAGACCAGCGAGGGTGATCCCGGTGAACGCAAGTTCTGGCGGGTGGAGGCCAGCCCGGGGCGCGAGGTGGGCTCGTACGAGTTGCGTTACGACACCGCCGGCAACGCCTGGCTGCTGCTGAGGGCGTGGGACTGATGGCGGCGCCGTTCCCGCACCTCAGCGTGTGCTCCGCGTACTCCATGCGCTTCGGCACGGCCTTCCCGCGGGCGCTGGTGAGCCGGGCGGTCGAGCACGGGATGGACATCCTCGCGCTGACCGACCGCGACGGGCTCTACGGCGCGATCAAGCACGCCCACGCGTGCGCGGAGGCCAGGATCTCCGCGGTCTTCGGCGTCAACCTGGCGCTCGACGCCCTGCCCCCGCTGCCGGGGTTCGGGGTGCCCGGACTGGACCTGCCCGGCCGCCGCCGCGCGCCTGCCCCCAGGACCGGGCCGGACGCGGAGGACCGCGTCACGGTGCTGGCCCGCGCCAAGGGCTGGTCGCGCCTGTGCCGCCTGGTCACGTCCGCGCATTACGCGGGCGAGCGCGGCACGCCCAAGGTGACCCGCGAGCTGATCGGGGAGTGGGCCGGCGGGCGCGATGACGGACACGGCGGCGACCACGGGTTCGGCGCCGAGGACGGCCTCGTGGTGCTGCTCGGCCCCAGGTCCGACGTGGGCCGCGCGGTGGCCGAGCGGCGCGACGAGCACGCCAGGATGCTGCTGGGCCTCTGGCGGGCCGCGGTGCCGGGCGTGGTGATCGAGCTGGTCGACCAGTACGGCTACCGCGACGCCACCACGGCCGTGCGCATGCTCGGGCTGGCCGAGTCCATGGGCGTGCCGGCCGTGCTGACCAACGCGGTGCGCTACCTCGACCCGGTCGACCACCAGGTCGGCGACGTGCTCGACGCGGCCCGCCAGCTCGTCCCGCTGCACCCCCGCCACCTCGATCGCACCACCTCCCACGCCTATCTCAAGGGCACCAAGGAGATGCGGCAGGTGGCGAACAAGGTCTGCGGGGCGGACCAGGAACGGGTGTCGCGGCTGCTGTTCACGACCAGGCGGCTGGCCGAGGCGTGCTCGATGAATCCGGAGGAGCTGCTCGCGCTGCGCAGCGACCCGCCCAACCTGCACCTGCCCGAGATCGGCCGCGACCCGGTGCCGCTGCTGCGTCACCGGGTGGAGGACGGGCTGATCTCGCGCGGCCTCGACCGCTCGGGCGACGCCAGGGGGCGCCTCCGGGACGAGATGGCCATCATCGAGCGCAAGCGCCTGTCCGGATATTTCATCGCCGTGGCCGGCATCACGGACATGATCCGCGGCATGGGCATCCGCTGCGCCATCCGCGGCTCGGGCGCGGGCAGCCTGGTCAACTACCTCATCGGCATCGGCGAGGTGAACCCCCTCGACCATGCCCTGCTCATGGAGCGCTTCCTGTCGGAGGGCCGCGTCGGGCTGCCCGACATCGACGTGGACGTGGAGTCGGCCCGCCGCCTCGACTGCTACAAGGCCATCTTCGAGCGGTACGGCGAGGCCCGCGTGGCCTGCGTGTCCATGATGGAGACCTACCGGGCGCGCAGCGCCATCCGCGACGTCGCCGGGGCGATGGGCCTGCCGCCGCACGAGATCGACGCCATCGCCAAGGCGTTCCCGCACATCAGGGCCAAGCAGATCACCGCGTCCCTGCACGACCTGCCCGAGCTGCGCGACAGCCGGCTCGGCGAGGCGGGGCTCGACCGGGTGTTCCGGCTGGCGGAGCGGCTCGACGGGCTGCCCAGGCACATCGCGATGCACCCGTGCGGCGTGCTGATCGGCAACGCGGGCCTGCACGACAGGACGCCGGTGGAGCGCAGCCTGCTGGACTTCCCGATGTCGCAGTTCGACAAGGACGACGTGGAGGAGGCCGGGCTGCTCAAGCTCGACGTGCTGGGCGTGCGGATGCAGTCCGCGATGGCGTACGCGCTGAGCGAGATCAAGCGGGTGGACGACGTCGTGGTCGCGCTGGACACCCAGCGCGGCGAGGACACCGGCATCCAGTACGTGCCGCACGACGACCAGGACACCTACGACATGATCTGCGCCAGCCGCACCCTCGGCTGCTTCCAGATCGAGTCGCCGGGGCAGCGCGAGCTGGTCGCCAAGCTGGAGCCGCGCACCCTCCACGACCTGATCGTGGACATCTCGCTGTTCAGGCCGGGCCCGGTCAACTCCGACATGGTCACCCCCTACCTGGAGGCCAGGCACGGGTGGCGGCGGCCGTACTACCCGCACGAGAGGCTGCGGGAGGCGCTGAAGGAGACGCACGGCGTCGTGGTGTTCCACGAGCAGGTGCTCAGGATCATCGAGGTGATGACGGGGCGGGACCTGTCGTTCGCCGAGAAGCTGCGGCGCACGCTGGACACGTCCGAGGGGCGGGAGCGGGTGCGCAAGACGTTCGTGCCCATGGCCAAGGCCAACGGGTTCGACGACACGGCCGTCGAGCGGGCCTGGCAGGTGCTGGACGCGTTCGGGGCCTTCGGGTTCTGCAAGGCGCACGCGGCGGCGTTCGCGCTGCCCACGTACCAGTCGGCCTGGCTCAAGCGGCACCACGCGGCGGCGTTCTTCGCCGGGGTGCTCACGCACGAGCCGGGCATGTACCCGCCGCGCGTCATCATCGACGAGGCCCGGCAGTGCGGGGTCAAGATCCTGCCGCTCGACATCAACAAGTCGGGCAAGGACTGGCGGGTGGAGCGGCTGGGGCTGCGGGTGCGTCCCGCCGCGCTGGAGGGCGCCTCCTCCCCGGTGCGCAGGGAGTTCAAGGTCGGGGAGATCGGCAAGGGGTACGCGTTGCGGGTGCCGTTCTCGGCGGTCAAGGGGGTGAGCGAGGCCGAGGTCGAACGCATGGTCGCCGGGCAGCCGTACACGTCGCTGGCCGACTTCTGGGACCGCGCCCGGCCCTCGCGGCCGACCATCGAGCGGATCGTCCAGGTCGGCGGGCTGGACGCGCTCCACGACCTGCAGCCGGGCGGGCCCCGCTGGCGTCCGGGCGTGCTGACCAGGCGCGACCTGATCGCCCAGGTGGGGGCCCTCGAACGGGCCTCGTCGATCGGCGTGCGGTCGGGCCCGCGCGCCTCCCGGCGTTACACCGCGCGACCCGCCCGCGTGGAGGAACCGCCGTCGGTGCAGCTCCCGCTGGGCTTCACCGAGCACCTGCCGCCGGGGGAGCTGCCGGAGATGACGGAGACGGAGATGGTCGAGGCCGAGCTGGAGATCCTGGGCATCGACATCAGCCGCCACGTCATCAGCTTCCACGACGAGCTGCTCGACGCGCTCGGAGTGGTACGTTCCAGAGATCTCCTGAAGCAGCGCAACGGGGCGGAGGTGCTGGTCGCGGGGGTCAAGGTGGCGACCCAGACGCCGGCGGTGCGCTCGGGGCAGCGGGTCATCTTCACCACGCTCGACGACTCGACGGGGCCGATCGACCTGACGTTCTTCGAGTCGGTGCAGGGGCGGTGCGCGGCCACGGTGTTCGGCTCGTGGCTCATGCTGGCCAGGGGGGTGGTCAGGCGCACGGGGACGCGGGCGGTGTCGATGCGCGCGGTGGACTGCTGGAACCTCGTGGACCTCGAACGGCTCTGGCGCGCGGAGGGCATCGAGGCGGTCCGCGCGCTCCTCTCCCAGGCGCCGGAGCAGGTCGCGGGGGTGGGCGGTCGCAAGATCGAGTACGCCAACGGCTTCCGCCTCTCGCCCTACTCCGACCTCGGCCCGGCCGTCGCCAACCCGCCCCGGCAGCTCTGGCACGCCAGCCCGGGCAGCTCCGGCCCCACAGCGGCCTGACCCCTGCCCACCGGCCGGGCCACCGGGGTACGGCGGCGCGGGTGGGTCAGTCCGGGCGGGGGGCCGGGTCGGCGGTGACCGAGCGGAGCAGGGGCCGGCTCAGGGCGCCCGCGGCGATCACGCCGCCGAAGCCGACGGCGACACAGCCCGCCAGCGTGACCACGCCCACCACGTTCATCGCACCGATCATGAACGGCACCGCGCAGAACGCCCCCACCAGGATCGCCCCGCCGCCCATCACCGTCAGCGGGATGAGCGTCTCCGCGCGCCGCGCCCGGTCGAGGACCTCCAGCGGTGTCCCCGCCAGCCGCATCAGCCCGTACGTCTGCCGCCGGTCCAGCACCGACGACGCCGCCGTGATGCCCGAGCTGGCGATGGCGACCAGGAACGACACCGACAGCACCACGATCGTGCCCACCCGGACGTCGGCCAGGAGCTGCAGGCCGAACCGCCGGTCGTCGTCCCCCGTCGTGGGGGTGCGCCCGGGGACGAGCCCGGCGAGCGCGGTGCGGGCGCGGTCGATCGTGACCGGGTCGGCGGAGCTGCCCAGGGCGGCGACCACGACCCGATCGGAGGAGCGCCCCGTGACCTTCACCGCCGCGGTGATCCCGGCCGCCCGCAGCCGGTCGCGGGCCTGGCCGGCGACGGCCGTCGCCTGGGCGGCGGGCGCGGAGACCCGCAGCTGCGGGGGCTCCTGGTCGCCGGCGAACGCGCCCGGGCTGAGCAGCCCGAGGAAGCCCGCCACGAAGCCGGTCAGGGCGACGCCGCTCACCGTACGCCAGGCGGAGCGCGGATCGTCGACCAGCCGGCGCCCCGCCAGCAGCCGGGCGGGCGCCCGGGCGCTCTTGGCGGTGACGCGGCCGATGACGCCGACCACCCACGGGCCGGCCAGGTTGATGCACAGGAACGCCAGCCCGAGCGCGACCGCCACGACCGCGACGCTGGTCCCCCTGGTCAGCATCGGGAACACGGCCAGCACGGCCAGCAGGGCGACGACCCGGACGAACTTCATGCCGGGCGGCGTCTCGCGCTTGGCCACCCCGAGCGGGCTCACCACGACCCGCCGCAGCCCCGCGACCGCGGACAGGCCCACCAGCAGCGGCACCGCGACCAGCATCGCGGCCAGGATCAGCGGGGAGGGGAACAGGTCGGAGACGAACCACGCGCCGCCCCCGATCGGGATGCGGGCCAGCAGCGGCGCGGCGACCGCGTAGCCGACGGCGCCGAGCAGCGCGCCCGCCAGCGCGACGATCACGGCCTCGGCCACGGTCATCCGGATCACCTGGCCCGGCGTCGCGCCCACCAGCCTCAGCGCGGCCAGCCGCTGGTCGCGCCGGGCGACCGTGAGCCTGGCCGCCGCGCCGCCGAACACCAGCAGCGGCACCACCATGAGCACGCTCGCGACGAGCGTGAGCGCGCGGTAGGCCTCGGAGTCCTCCGACGGCGTGCCCGCGAGGTCTGCCACCCGGGCCGGGCCCTTGCCGATGACCCAGTCGTCGCTGCGCGCGGCCGTCATCGCGGGCGCGTCCGGCTCGTGGCCGACGACCGCGACCAGCTCGCCGGGGTGGACCAGCGCCTCGTCTCCCAGTACGCCCTTCGGATCGGGGTAACGCCTGGCGAGCTGATCGGCCGGCAGCGTCCTGGCCAGTTCGGCCAGCGCCGGGGACAGCCACACCTCGCCCGGCGCGGGGAAGCGTGGCATTCCGGGCGGCGCGGGGGCTCCGGCCTTGAGCGCGGCCAGGTCGATGACGGTGATCGCCTGGTCGCCGACGAAGTCGAAGCGGGCCGCCTCGACGGCGACCGCGTTCTCCTTGGCGGGGACCGGGTTGCGCCAGGCGCCGCGGTCACTCCTGGCCTCGAAGGCGAAGTTCGCGGCCACGGCGAACAGCAGCAGCGCCGTGGACACGGCGACGGCGCCCAGCGTGAGCCAGGTGCCCAGCATCCCCTTGCGGCCACCGCCCTTGAGCAGCCGCCAGGTCAGGTCGAGGTTCACGCGCGTGCCCCGCTCGTCGTGAGGAGCTGGCCGTCGCGGACCTCGACCGTGCGGTCGCACCAGCCGGCCACGTTCGGGTCGTGGGTGACGACGATCAGGGAGGCGCCGTTGTGCCTGGTCGCCTCGACGAGCAGCCGCATCGTGTCCTGCCCGGTCTGCTGGTCGAGCGCTCCCGTGGGCTCGTCCGCGAACACCACGGCCGGCTTGGTGACCAGCGCCCTGGCGATGGCCACCCGCTGGGCCTGCCCGCCGGACAGCTCACCGGGCCGCCGGGCCTCCAGGGAGTGCAGGCCGAGGGGCGCGAACCACTCGCGCGCCTGGCGTACCGCCTGGGCCCTCGGCACCCCGCCCAGCATGAGCGGGAGGGCCACGTTCTCCTCGGCGGGCAGCTCGGGCAGGAGCTGGCCGAACTGGAAGACGAAGCCGAAGCGGGTGCGGCGCAGCGCGCTGCGCTCCCGCTCGCCCATCGCGTCGATGCGCTGTCCGAGCAGGTGCACCTCCCCGGCGTCCGGCTTCATGATCCCGGCCAGGCAGTGCAGCAGCGTCGACTTGCCGGAACCGCTCGGCCCCATGATCGCGACGGCTTCGCCCGCCCGTACCGTGATGTCCACGCCGCCCAGGGCGACCGTCTGCCCGAACCTCTTGGTCAGGGTTCGTCCAACAAGCACGTCGTTCATGCCGTAAGAATCTCGGCGGGCGGGGGTGCCGCGGATCGGCCGTGCGACCATTTCCGCCTCGGCCGAACGGCCGATCCTTAGAGTTGGGGCCGTGACTATTCGGGTTCTCATCGCCGACGATCAGCAATTGGTACGAACCGGCTTCCAGATGATTTTGGACGCTCAACCGGACATGGAGGTCGTCGCCGCCGTGGCCGACGGCGCGGAGGCGGTGTCGGAGGCCAGGCGGCTCAGGCCGGACGTGTGCCTGCTCGACATCCGGATGCCGAAGCTCGACGGGATCGAGGTGACCCGGGCGCTGGCCGGGCCGGGCGTGGAGAACCCGCTGCGGGTGGTCATCGTCACCACGTTCGACCTGGACGAGTACGTGTACGGAGCCCTCCGCTCCGGCGCGACCGGCTTCCTGCTCAAGGACAGCGGGCCGACCCTGCTGATCGAGGCGGTCAGGGCGGCCGCGGCGGGCGACGCGCTGGTGTCACCGTCGGTGACGGTACGGCTGCTGCAGCACCTGGCCCAGCCCAGGCGGACCGTGCCCCCCATGAACGACCCGCTGACCGATCGGGAGCTGGACGTCGTGCGCCTGATAGCCCGGGGCCGGACCAACCAGGAGGTGGCCGCGGAGCTGTTCGTGTCGCTCTCGACGGTCAAGACGCACCTGGGCAGCATCTTCGCCAAGCTCGGTGTCAGAAATCGAGTTGAAATCGCAGCTTGGGCGTGGGAATCCGGCGTGGTGAGCTGATTAACAGCGGGGCTCCCGGGATACAAGTGAATCAGAACCTCAGCGCATGGCCCGGGGGGAGAACAACGTGCGCTATGACCAGACAACACCGACGAGAGCCGCCTCTGCCGTATACGTGACGCTTGCCGCCCAGGTTCTCTCCCTCGGCGCCCTTGTGATCTTCGAACACTCCCGCGGGCGCCACCTCGCCGCCCAGCTCGCCGCGTTCGGCGGCCGCCCGCAGGGAGCCGACGCCGAGGCCGTGGTGGGCGCGGTGACGGCGTTCGCGGTGCTGATGATGCTGGTGGCGGGCACCTCGATCGCGGCGGCGGCCGCTTACGTGACGTGGTTGGTACGTGCCAGGCAGGCCAACGACCGCTCGGCCGTCTCCGGCCCCGTGGCGGCCGCCTGGCTGATCCCCGGCTACAACCTGGTGGCGCCCGTCGTGCTGGTGGACGAGGTGTGGCGCGGCACCAGGCCGCCCGCGGGCCACCGGGTGAGGTGGCTGGCGCTGCTGACCGGGTGGTGGCTGAGCTGGCTGGCCATGCTCGCGCTGGTCACGATCCGGCTCCCCCTCGACTCCTCCGCCGGCGACCTGACGGGCGTGGGCCTGCCGGAGCTGGCCTGCTCGGCGCTGGCGGCCCTGCTGTGCGCGGGGACCGTACGCGAGCTGACGCGCCTCCAGCGGGCCGCCCGCGTGCCCCGTGCCGCCGAGCCCGGCACGGTTCACGCGTTCTCGTCCCAGCCGTCCCAACCGGCGCCGGGTTCGACCCCGATCGGCCGTACCGGTTAGCCCGGGCGCACTGTCAGCCGAGCACCAGGTCGCGGATGAGCTTCAGCGAGGGCTCGTCGCGCGGGCCCATGACCAGGAGGCTCGTGACCGGGCTCTTGTGCCAGAGCTCCAGGCGTTCCTTGATCCGTCCGGGTGGCCCGACGAGCGAGATGCCGTCGGCCAGCTCGTCCGGGATCGCCCGGAACGCCTCGTCCTTGCGGCCTGCCAGGTAGAGCGCCTGGATGTGCTCGGCGGCCTCGGCGTACCCCATGCGGCCGATGATGTCGGCGTGGAAGTTGCGCTGCCGGGCGCCCATGCCGCCGATGTACAGCGTGAGCATCATCTTCACGCCGTCCAGCGCCGCCCGCACGTCGTCCGAGATGACCACCATCACCATCGCGGCCACGTCGAAGCCCGGGGGAGCGCCGGCGAGCGACTCGCCGTACATCTCCTCGATCTTGGAGGGGAACGCGAACAGCGGCAGCCAGCCCTGGGCCACCTCGGCGGCCAGGGCGACGTTCTTGGGGCCCTCCGCACCGAGATAGACGGGGATGTCCGCGCGGAGCGGATGCGTGATGAGCTTGAGGGGTTTGCCCAGGCCGTCCGCCAGGGGGAGCGGGTAGTGCGGGCCGTCGCTGGTGACCGGCTCCTCGCGGCGCCACACCTTGCGCATGATCTCGACGTACTCGCGCGTCCTGGCCAGGGGCCTGGCGAACGGCTGGCCGTACCAGCCCTCGACGACCTGCGGGCCCGAGGCGCCCACGCCGAGCAGCAGCCGGCCGCCGGTGAGATGGTCGAGGGTCATGGCGGTCATGGCCGTCGTGACGGGTGGTCTGGCGGAGATCTGGGCGATCGAGGTGCCCAGCTTGATGCGGCTCGTACGCGCTCCGTACCAGGCCAGCGGCGTGAAGACGTCGCTGCCGTACGCCTCGGCGGTCCACACCGAGTCGTAGCCGAGCCGCTCGGCCGCCAGCACGGATTCGGTCGCGTCGTCGGCGTTGCGCTGCCAGTAGCCCAGGTTCAGGCCGAGCTTCATGTGACACCTCCGGAATTAAGTTCTATTACGGCTGTGGCAGCCGTGAGTGTCAATGGCGGATATTCCGGGGTATTCAGACCCTGTGGTCAACGCTCTGTGTCGACTCGTGTGCTTGCTGCTACTACTGCTGGCGGCAGGGCCCGCGATGGCCGAGGTCGAGTCCCGGCCGAACATCGTGTTCGTGATGGCCGACGACCTCGAATCCGGGACGTTGCCGTACTTTCCCAATATCACCCGGCAACTCGTGCAGCAGGGCACCTCGTTCGACCGGTACTTCGTGACGAACTCCTGGTGCTGCCCGTCGAGATCGTCGATCTTGCGTTCCCAGTACGTCCACAGTCATGGTGTGTGGACGAACACGCCGCCGGAGGGCGGATTCGACCGCTTTCATACCGGGGATCTGGAACGTTCCACGGTAGGAACCTGGATGAAGCAGGCCGGATACCGCACGGCGCTGATGGGCAAATACCTCAACCACTACCCGGGCGGGTCCGCCGAGGAGACGTTCGTGCCGCCCGGCTGGGACGAGTGGGACGTGCCGACCCGGCGCCTCTACGAGGAGTACGACTACCGGCTCAACGAGAACGGCTCCCTGAACGACTACGGCCTCTCCGAGCAGGCCTACCTGTCGGACGTGCTGGCCGGCAAGGCCCGCGAGTTCATCGCCCGCTCCAAGGGCGAGCCGTTCTTCCTGTACCTGACGCCGATCGGCCCGCACAACCCGGCCAACCCCGCCGTCCGGCACGCGAACGCGTTCCCGGGCGCGATCGCGCCGCGTACGCCGTCGTTCAACCAGGAGGACGTGAGCGCGGAGCCGGAGTGGCTGCGTGAGCGGCCCAGCCTCGACGCGGCCACCATCGACCAGGTCGACGAGCGCTACCGCGCCAGGATGCGGTCCATGCTCGGTGTGGACGACCTCGTCGGGGCCGTGGTGGACGAGCTCCGGCGGACCGGCCAGCTGGACAACACCTACATCTTCTTCACGTCGGATAACGGCTTCCATCTGGGCACGCACCGGCTCAAGCAGGGCAAGACCACCCCGTTCGAGGAGGCCATCAAGGTCCCGCTCGTCGTGCGCGGCCCCGGCATCAAGGCGGGGGCCACGGTCAGCCAGCTGAGCTCGTCGGTCGACCTGGCGACGACGTTCGCCGAGCTGGGCGGGGCCGCGGTGCCGCCGTTCGCGGAGGGGCGGTCGCTGGTGCCCCTGCTGAAGGGCAGGCCGCCGGCGGTGTGGCGGCGGAACGTGCTGGTCGAGTTCGCCAGGCCGCTGGACCCGTCGTCGGCCGCGCAGACGCCGGTGCCCCCGTATCGCGCGTTGCGTACGGATCAGTACAAGTACGTTCGGTACGCGACGGGGGAGAGCCAGCTCTACGACCTGCGCGCCGACCCGTACGAGCTGCGCAACCTGGCCGCGACCGCCGATCCCGCGCTGCTCGAAGGGTTGCGGCAACGGCTGGACGCGATGGCGACCTGCTCGGGCGCCACGTGCCGGCAGGCCGACCTCCGTCAGTGATCGAACAGCGAGGGGTAGGCGTGCGCCAGGTGGTCGGAGACGGCCAGGGTGGCCTCGTCCGCGTCGCCCCGGTCGATGGCGTCGAGGATGCGTACGTGGTCGGCGCGCAGGATCGACGTGTCGCCCAGGCGCTGCACCGCTTCGACCGAGTATCTCCGCATCGAGTCGCGTAGCGAGCGCATGATGGCGGCGATGAGCCGGTTGCCCGACGCGTCCGCGATCGCGCAGTGGAAGGCGGTGTCGTGCTCCACGAACTCTTCGGCGCTCTTTGCCCGGTCCATCCCGGAAAGGGCGGCGGCGAGCGCGGAGGTGTCGGCCCGCGCGGCGGCGGCGTGGGCGGCGGCCCACTGCTCGATCATGTGCCGGGTGTCGATGACCTCGCGCATCTCCAGGCTGGCCAGGCCGAGGTGCAGCCTGAGCAGGTCGGTCAGCGCCGTGTCGGGGCGCGAGGTGAGCACGGCCCCCGCGTCGGGCCCCCGGCCCGCCTGCGAGGACACCACGCCGAGGGTCTCCAGCACGCGCATGGCCTCCCGCACCGACGAGCGGCTGACGCCGAGCTGCTCGGCCAGGTGGCGCTCGGCGGGCAGCCGGTCGCCCACGGTGAGGCCGTCCTCGGCGATACGCCGCTCGATCTGTGCGAGAACGTCCTCGAACGTCCGCGTTCGCTTGACGGGACGCCAGCCGCTGTCGTCCAAGGGACCCCCTCATGGTGGCCGGAAAGGATGTGGTTCGGTATGGTCTGACCATACTGTGGTCGGACCATACCTTGGAAGGAGAGCCGTGCGAGTCGCCCTGTTCATCACGTGCGTGAACGACACGCTCTTCCCCGGCACCGGCAAGGCCGTCGTGTCGCTCCTGCGCAGGCTCGGGTGCGACGTGGACTTCCCCGCCGCCCAGACGTGCTGCGGCCAGATGCACGTCAACACCGGCTACCGCGAGGAGGGCGTGCGGCTGGCCCGCCACTTCACCGAGGTGTTCGCCGGGTACGACGCCGTGGTGGCGCCGTCGGGGTCGTGCGCGGCCATGGTGCGCGAGCAGTACCCGAAGCTGGCCAGGCCGGGCAGCAAGGGTGCGGCGGCCATCGCGGAGGTGGCGCCGAAGGTGTACGAGCTGTCCGAGTTCCTGCTGGACGTCCTGAAGGTCGACGACGTAGGCGCATATTTCCCGCACCGGGTGACATATCACCCGACGTGCCACTCGCTCCGCGGCCTCCACCTGGGCGACCGGCCCACCAGGCTGCTGCGGAACGTCCGCGGCCTGGAGTTGGTCCCGCTGCCGGGGGCCGAGGAGTGCTGCGGCTTCGGCGGCACGTTCGCGGTCAAGAACCCGGCCGTCTCCGCGGCCATGGGCGCCGACAAGACCCGCAACATCCTGGACACGGGCGCCGAGGTGCTCTGCGCGGCGGACAACTCGTGCCTGATGCACATCGGCGGCACGCTGAGCCGCCAGAAGACCGGCGTCAGGACGATGCACCTGGCCGAGATCCTCGCATCGACGGAGGAGCACCAGTGAGCGCGACTTTCCTCGGAATGCCCGGCAATTTCCCGAAAAATGCGGCTAAAGCCGTACAGGACTCGCAGCTCCGCTACAACCTTCGCAAAGCCACGCACACGATCCGCGGCAAGCGCGCGAACGTCGTCGGCGAGCTCCCGGACTGGCAGGAGCTCCGCGCGGCCGGCAAGGCGATCAAGGACCACGCCCTCCGCAACCTCGACGGCTACCTGGTCCAGCTCGAGGCGGCCGTGACCCGGGCGGGCGGCACCGTCCACTGGGCCAGGGACGCCGCCGAGGCCAACGCCATCGTCGCGAGCCTGGTCAAGGCCACCGGCGAGACCGAGGTGGTCAAGGTCAAGTCGATGGCCACCCAGGAGATCGAGCTCAACCAGGCGCTGGCCGCGCAGGGCATCACCGCGTACGAGACGGACCTGGCCGAGCTGATCGTCCAGCTCGGCGACGACTTCCCCAGCCACATCCTGGTCCCGGCCATCCACCGCAACCGGTCGGAGATCCGCGAGATCTTCCTGGAGAAGATGCCCAAGGTCCCGCCGAACCTGACCGACGACCCGCCCGCCCTGGCCGAGGCGGCCCGGCTTCACCTGCGCGAACGCTTCCTCAAGAGCAAGGTCGCGATCTCCGGCGCCAACTTCATGATCGCCGAGACCGGCACGCTCGTGGTGCTGGAGTCGGAGGGCAACGGCCGGATGTGCCTGACGCTCCCGGAGACGCTCATCAGCGTCGTCGGGATCGAGAAGCTCCTGCCCTCCTGGCGGGATCTGGAGGTGTTCCTCCAGCTCCTGCCGAGAAGCTCCACGGGCGAGCGGATGAATCCCTACACGAGCATGTGGACGGGCGCCGTCGAGGGCCAGGACTTCCACCTGGTGCTGCTGGACAACGGCCGCACGGACGTGCTCGCCGACGAGGTGGGCCGCCAGGCGCTGCGCTGCATCCGCTGCTCGGCCTGCCTGAACGTCTGCCCGGTGTACGAGCGCGCGGGCGGCCACGCGTACGGCTCGGTCTACCCGGGCCCGATCGGCGCGATCCTCACCCCGCAGCTACGCGGCATGTCGTCGGACCTGGACGCCTCCCTGCCGTACGCCTCCAGCCTGTGCGGCGCCTGCTACGAGGCCTGCCCGGTCGCCATCGACATCCCCGAGGTCCTGGTCGATCTGCGCGCCAAGGCCCCGCACTCGGCGGCCGAGCGGGCCGGGATGAAGGTCGCGGGCTGGATCCTCAACGACCACGAACGGCTGGCCAAGGCGCAAAGGGCGGCGACCCGCCTGCGCGGGCTCGTACCGAAGCGCCTGCCGGGGCCGATGTCGGCCTGGACGGACAC
Organism: Nonomuraea sp. NPDC003201; assembly: GCF_053590415.1. NCBI lineage: Bacteria > Bacillati > Actinomycetota > Actinomycetes > Streptosporangiales > Streptosporangiaceae > Nonomuraea > Nonomuraea sp. NPDC003201. The sequence continues at coordinate 59,916 of NZ_JBSFTC010000019.1, read as the reverse complement.
CAGGGACGTACCCGAGATTCCGGAAGAATCCTTCAGAGACTGGTGGGAGCGGAATGAGCGCGCGTGAGGAGATCCTCGCCAGGATCGGCAAGGCCGTGGCCGGGGCGGCGGACGTCGAGATCCCCCGCCACTACCGGACAACCCAGGACGTAGAAGACATCGTGGGGCTGTTCGCCGAGCGGGTGGACGACTACCGGGCCATCGTGCACGTGCTGCCCGCCGCCGAGGTGCCCGCTAAGATCGACGAAGTCGTCGCGGGACGCCGCATGATCGTGCCCGACGGCTTCGACCGGGACGGCGGCTGGGCCGACCTCGGCACGGCCGACGGCGTGATCACGTCCTGCGCCGTGGCCATCGCCGAGACCGGCACGATCGTGCTCGACCACGGCCCCGGCCAGGGCACGCGCGCCCAGACGCTGGTCCCCGACTACCACCTGTGCGTGGTGCGGGCCGACCAGATCGTGGCCGGGGTGCCCGAGGCGATCGCCAGGCTCGACCCGGCGCGCCCGCTCACCTGGATCAGCGGCCCCTCGGCCACCAGCGACATCGAGCTCAACCGGGTCGAGGGCGTGCACGGCCCCAGGACCCTCGAGGTGATCATCAGTACCTGAGCACGGCCGCCACGTCGGAGACGCCGTCGCAGAACCACAGCTCCGCGTCCGTCATCGCGGCGGCCCTGGCCAGGGCGGAGTCCGCGCGCTCCTTGACGGGCTCGGCGACGCCCCAGTGCCGCAGCTCCTGCGGATCGGTGGCCAGCTGGGTGCCGCCCTCGCCGATCCAGATCTCCCGCGGCAGCTCGCCGGGCAGGAGGATCGCCTGTACACGGCCCTCACGCAGCGCGTGCGCCACGCGGGCCACCCCGGTGGGCCCGGACGTCTCCTGGTGCCGCTCCAGCAGTTCGGCGCGCTTGCGGTCGAGCCACTGGTCGAGCGCCCGCTCCACGTCCTCCTCGAACTGCCCGTGGTCGGCGCGGCTGCCGTGCTCGACCATCATCACCCGGTCCGCGGACTTGGTGTTGAGGTGGTGCAGCAGGTACGAGCGCGACTTCGGCTCGCCGGCGACCAGGATGAGCTCCGGGCCGATGCGGCGTACCTGCTCGTCGATCTCGTGCGCGACGGCGACGGCGTTCTTCTCCCAGGTCTCGTCCACCGCCCGCTCGTACCGTTTCTGCGACCAGCCGCCCTGCGCGGTCTTCTGCAGCGGCCAGTCCTCCGCCTCCACGACGGCCCTGCGCGGCGACCCGCCGCCGAACACCGTCAGCTCGGCCCCCGCGTGGTCCACGATGACCCGGATGTGCGGGACGTTCTCGCCGCGGTACATGAGCATGGGCGTGACGTGCGGCAGCGGGGACCACCGGCCCAGTTCTCCCGGCGGCTTCGGGAGCGAGTCGGCCAGCACCACCTCGCCGCGGGCGGCGAACATCGCCCGCCCCGCCACCGGCCGCTGGGCCTCCTCGTCGAGGGCCTCCAGCGTGGCCTTGTCGGCCCCGTCCCTCTCGAGCGAGTCCCGCACGCCGCGCCAGCGGGCCTCACGTTCCTGCCCGGTGTACGCGCCCAGGTAGACGGACGCGTACGGGCCCTGCCGCTCGTACAGCGGGCGGATGAAGTCGAGCCGCACCGTTCACCACCTCCGCTTCTCCACGCCGAGCCCGAGTGCCTTGGCCACGTCGGCCACGTTGCGGTATTGGCGGTCCGGGAGGGATCGCACCATGTCCACCACCAGGTCAGGGGCGCCCGCGCTGTCGGTGTGCCGCACCAGATCGTCGGGCTTCGCGGGCCAGTGCGCGTCGCTCAACCATTTCGCGAGGTCGCTGCGGATGTCGGCGCCCTGCTGCGTGATGCCGGACGGGGTTCCGGGCTCGTGTCCCGGCGGGTACGGCTTCGCCGGCTCCTCGCCGGGAGCCGGCATGGGCTCGGGCTCCTTCCATTCCTCGGCGTGCGTCGGTCCGCCGCCGCGTACCATGCCCTCGGTCTCGTGCTTCTGCTGGTCGTCCAGCCGAGGACCGTGCTTGTCGCTCCCCCGTTGCTCCATAGCCACCTCACTCCTCTCAATTGCGCCCCTACCCCCGCTTTCGTGGGCAAACATCGCGAGTGTGTACCCTGCCGACGTGTTCGACGCTGACGTGAGCATCGCCACGGAACGGCTGACACTGCGGCCGTTCAGCCTCAAGGACTCCGCCAGGATCCGCTCCATCGTGCGCTCCGGCGCCCGGTTCCTTCCGCCCGGCGCCCCCGAGAAGACCTCCGGCATCCCCCGGTGGCTGTCGATCGGGGTCCACGAGCTGCGCCGCTCGGGGCAGGGCCTGCATCTGGCCATGGTCGACGCCGAGGGCGTCATCGTGGGCGCGATCAGCCTGTTCAAGACCTCGTGGACCGCGGGGACGACCGAGGTCGGGTACGGCGTCCACCCCCTCTACCGGGGTCGCGGCTTCGCCACCGAGGCCGTGCGCGGGCTGGTGAACTGGGCGTTCGGGACCGTCGGGCTGCGCAGGATCGACCTGACCGCCAAGCTGGACAACCTCGCCTCGCTCCGCGTGGCGCTGAAATCCGGCTTCACCTGGGAGGGTCTGCTGCGCGACGCGGTGCTGGACGAGGACGGGCCGCACGACCTGGTCATCTTCGGCCTGCTGGCCTACGACCGTCGCCGGCAGGCCGACGCCCTGCCCAGGACGGAGCTGCGTACCCAGCGGCTGCTGCTGCGCCAGCCGGCCGCGGAGGACGCGCCCGACCTGGCGGCCACCGTCGCCGATCCGGTCACCCAGGCCATGACGGGCTATCCGCGCGACTACACGCAGGAGCACGCGCGGGCGTCCGTCGGCACGGCCGAACGAATACGGATGAGGGGCGCGGGCATCACCTGGACGGTCGTGGAGCGGGACACCGAGCGGTTCGCCGTGAACGTGGACCTGAGGGACGTCGACTGGGCCCACAGGTCGGCCGAGATCGGCTACATGACCGCGCCGTGGGCCCGCGGCAACGGGTACGCGGGTGAGGCCGTGGCGGCGATCGCGCGCTGGCTGTTCGAGCGGCAGGGCTTCAGAAGGCTGCAGCTGCGCGCCCTCGCGACGAACACGGCCTCCCAGCGGGTGGCGGAGAAGGCGGGCTTCGTCCGCGAAGGCGTCGCCAGGTCCTCGCTGGGCGGCCAGGACGTGATCGTCTACAGCCTCATCCCGTCCGACCTGGCCTGAGGGCACACCGGACTGACCTTCGTACCCTTTGTGAAACCCGATCGCAGCCGTCACCCTTGAGGTGAGGACGGTGAGGCGTGATGATCACGGTGGTCGGGTGGGACGGGCACGAGTTCTCGGCCAAGGCGGTGGACAAGCTCCGCGAGGCGAAGCTCGTCGTGGGCCCCGACGCCGTGCTCGGGCAGCTCAGGCTCTCCGCGCCGACCGCGGCCGACGGCGCGCTGCTCGAAGTTCTGGACGATCACCTCGAACACGGAGAAGGTCCCGCGGTCGTGGTCGCCGAGGGCGATCCCGGATTCTTCGGTGTCGTCCGCACGTTGCGGGCCCATGGCCTCAAACCGGAGGTGGTGCCGGCGATCTCGCTGATCACCCGCGCCTTCGCCCGTGCCGGGCTCAACTGGGAGGACGCGCTGGTCGTGGCCCCGTCCGGCCCGGGCCAGATCGACCGGGTCGTGAACGCCTGCCGGGCCCATCCCAAGGTGGCGCTGCTGGTCGCGCCCGGCGTCGGCCCCGGCGAGATCGCCAGGGAGCTGGCGCCGACCACGCCCCGCGCGCTGATCGTCTGCGAGGACCTCGGAGGTCCGGACGAGCGGGTCACGCACAGCCGCATGGGCGAGGCCACCACCAGGCCGTGGAAGGACCCCGACGTGGTCCTCGTCATCGACCCGCTGCACCAGCCCAAGGAGCCGGGCTGGCTGGCGGGCGCGCAGCCGGGCCCGGCCGAGTGGGCGCTGCCGTTCGAGGGGGCGCTGCCGCCGGAGGTGCGGGCGTTCATCCTGGCCAAGCTGGGCCCGCGGCTCGGCGACCTGGTCTGGGACGTGGGCGCGGGCGAGGGCGAGATCGCCGTCGAGTGCGCGCGGATGGGCGCCGCCGTCGTCGCCGTGGAGCGCGCGGAGGAGTCCTGCGCCCGGCTGCGCGCCAACGTGCTCAAGCACGGCGTCAAAGTGGCTCTGACCAGGGGCCAGGCGCCGCCGGCGCTGGAGCCGCTGCCCGACCCCGACGCCGTCTACGTGGGCGGCGGCGGCCCCGACGTCGTGGCGGCCTGCGCCGCCCGCGGTCCGCGGACGCTGGTGTGCTCGCTCAGGAAGGTCGAGCAGGTCACGGCCGTGCTCGAACGGCTGCGCGAGCACGGCTACCGTGGCGAGGGCACCCAGATCCTGGCATCTAGACTGACGCTCGACCCCGACGGCTCACACCGTCTGACCGCCTCCGACCCCGTGTTCGTCGTGCATGCGACCCCCGCGCACACAGCGTGACCTGTTCCCTACCGGGGCGCATCGGTTATCCTCGCCTGTCTTTGTCTAACGCACCGGAGATTCCCTCATAATGAAGCCGCCGCTCCTGCTGATCGGGCAGGGCTCACAAGATGACGCCTACGCCGCGGAGTTCGGCAGGTTCGTCCATCGGCTGCGTTGCCGGCTGGACCAGACGGGCGCCGACGTGTCCGGTGGCTACCTGGAACGTGCCTCTCCGCGGCTGAGCGACTCCGTCGCCTCCCTCGTCGCCAAGGGGCACCACCGGCTCGTGGCGCTGCCGATGAGCCTCAGCAGGATGAGCGAGGAGTTCCCGGCCGCGATGGAGCTGGAGCAGAAGCGGCATCCGACGCTCATGTACGACTACGCCCGTCCCCTCGGCCCCGACCCGCGCGTGCTGGGGCTGCTGGCCGAGCGGCTGAACGAGGCCGCGACCGAGATCTCCAAGCCGCGTGCCCTGGAGCTCGTCGGCGCCAGGCCCCGGCTCCGCGCGGTCGACTCCCTGCCCGTCGAGGACCACCTCGTGCACATCGAGCCGGGCGAGACGGCGGTCGTGCTGGTCGGCGAGGGCTCGACGGACGCGACCGCCAACGCCGAGATCCACCGGGTCTCCCGGCTGTTCTGGGAGACGCACGCCTACGACTTCATGACCGTCGAGACCGCGTTCGTGTCGGTCACCCCGCCCGGGGTGCCCGGCGGGCTCGAGCGCTGCCGCCGTCTCGGCGCCAAGCGCGTGATCGTGGTGCCGTACCTGCTGTTCGCGGGCGGCATGCTGGAGCGCGTGTGGGCCCAGGCGCTGGCGTACGGCGCGGGGCACCCCGATCTCGACATCCGGTGCGCCGAGGTGATCGGCGACTGTGAGACCCTGGCCGACGTCGTGATCGACCGATACGAGGAAGCGCTCCAACTCGTCCCGTAAGTGGAGGTTTGCCGTGCTCGCTGAGACGCTCGCCGCGATCCGTCCCGCGGATCCTCGAGCCATCGCCGAGGCCCGCGCGTACCAGGATCGCCTCACCAAGCCCCGCGGCTCGCTGGGCGCGCTCGAGGAGATCGCGGTACGCCTCGCGGGGGCCGCGGGCGCCAGCCCGCCGCCCATGCCCGAGCCCGCGGCGCTGGCCATCTTCGCCGCCGACCACGGCGTGCACGCGCGTGGCGTCACCCCGTGGCCGCAGGAGGTCACGGTGCAGATGGTGGCCAACTTCCTGTCCGGCGGCGCGGTCGCCAACGCCTTCGCCGCCCAGGCCGGCGTGTCCGTGACGGTCGTGGACGTGGGCGTCGCCGCCGACCTGCCCGACGCGCCCAACCTGGTCAACCACAAGATCGCGTACGGCACGGCCGACCTGTCCGAGGGCCCCGCGATGAGCGTCGACCAGGCGGTCAGAGCCCTGGAGGCCGGGATCGGCGTGGCCCGCGACCTGGTGGCGTCGGGAGCCCGGTGCCTGATCACCGGCGACATGGGCATCGCGAACACCACCGCCTCCGCCGCCCTGATCGCCGTCTTCGCCGGCCGTGACCCGGCCGAGGTGACCGGCAGGGGCACCGGGATCGACGACGAGACGTTCGGCCGCAAGGTGGGCATCGTCCGCGAGGCCCTGCGCACGAACGGCCTGTCGGGGGCCCTGGCCACGCCCAGCGACGCGCTGCGCGCCCTGGCGGCGGTCGGCGGGTTCGAGCACGCGGCCATCGCTGGCTTCATCCTGGGCGGCGCCGCCGCCCGCGTGCCGGTGATCCTCGACGGCGTGATCGCCGGCGCCGCCGCCCTCGTGGCCGCCGCGCTGGACCCGGCCGCGCTCGACCACTGCATCGCCGGCCACCGCTCGGCCGAGCCCGGCCACGCCGCCGCGCTCGCCCACCTCGGGCTGCGCCCGCTGGTGGACCTGGAGCTGCGGCTGGGGGAGGGCACGGGCGGCCTGCTGGCGTATCCGGTGGTCTGCGCGGCCGTACGCGTGATGCACGACGTGGCGACGTTCGATTCGGCGGGAGTGACCGAAAAGACCGTGTGATGATGGAGGCACTGGAGGTGAGCGGTGTCCCGTTACGGCCCCATGTACGGCCCTGACATCACGTTCCTGGGCGTGGACCGGTGCGACGTCAACGATCCGGCCTCCTACGAGGACGCCGACGTGGTGATCGTCGGCGCCCCCTTCGACGGGGGCACCAGCAACCGCCCCGGCGCCAGGTTCGGCCCGATGGCGCTGCGCCAGGCCTGCTACCTGCCGCACGACGGCTCCAGGCCCAGCCTGGCGCTGCGCGTGGACGCCCTGCGCGACCTGCGGGTGCTGGACGCCGGTGACGTCGAGTGCTACTCGGGCGACGTCGAGGGCTCACTGGCCGCGATCGAGGAGGCGGTGCACCGCGTGGCCGCCTCCGGGGCGATCCCGCTGGTGCTCGGGGGCGACCACACGGTGGCGCTGCCGGACGCCCGCGGCACCGCGAGGGCGTACGCGCCCGGCCGTACGTCGATGATCCACTTCGACGCGCACGCCGACACCGGGAACATCGAGTTCGGCCACCTCTACGGGCACGGCCAGCCGATGCGGCGGCTCATCGAGTCTGAGGCCATCCGGGGGGACAGGTTCCTGCAGATCGGGCTGCGCGGCTACTGGCCCGAGCCGGAGACGCTGAGCTGGATGGCCGCTCAGAACATGCGTTCGTACGAAATGACGGAGATCGTGGCTCGTGGGCTGGAAGAGTGCCTGACGGAGTCGTTCGCGATCGCGCTCGACGAATGCGACCAGATCTTCCTGTCCGTCGACATCGACGTCTGCGACCCCGGCCACGCTCCCGGCACCGGCACGCCCGAGCCGGGGGGACTGACCGCCAGGCAGTTGCTCGATGCCGTTCGCCGCATCTGTTATGAACTGCCCGTGGCCGGAATGGAGGTGGTCGAGGTGGCGCCGCCGTACGACCACGCGGACATCACCGCCTACCTGGGAAACCGGGTTATCCTTGAGGCGCTTTCAGCGATGGCCAGACGCCGGAAGGACGCTCAGGGCGGGCCTCGCTGGGACCCGCGGCAGCCCCTTCTCGACGGCCGTTGACCCGTGCGCAGCAAATGACGCTTCCGGAGCCGGTAGGTTTACGTCCTAACACAGAACCATCGCGAACGGGAGATTCCCCCCATGGGCCCCTACCTCCTCGGCCTGCGGCTTTCCGGCCGCCGGGTCCTCGTCGTGGGCGGCGGGCGCGTCGCACAGCGGCGGGTTCCCGCGCTGCTAGAGGCCGGTGCGGAGGTCACGATCGTGTCGCCGAGTGTGACGCCGGCGCTCGACGACCTGATCGCCGCCGGCAGGGTCACCTGGCACGACCGGCCGTACGAGGTCGGCGACTGCGACGGTGCCTGGCTCGTACAGGCCTGCACCGACGACAGATCCGTCAACACGGCGATCGCCGCCGAGGCGGAGGCCAAACGCGTGTGGTGCGTGCGGGCCGACGACAAGGACGCCTCGGCCGCCTGGACGCCCGCCACCGGGCGCGTCGACGAGATCAACGTCGCCGTCACCGCGGGCGGTGACCCGCGCAGGGCCGCCGGCATCAGAGACGCGGTGGTGGAAGCTCTGCGCGACGGCACGGTCGACGCCCGGCGCAACCGCACCAAACCGGTCGGCGTGGCGCTCGTCGGCGGCGGCCCCGGCGATCCCGGCCTCATCACCGTGCGCGGGCGGCAGCTCCTCGCGCAGGCCGACGTGGTGGTCGCCGACCGGCTCGCGCCGCGGGCCCTGCTCGACGAGCTGGCCCCCGACGTCGAGCTGATCGACGCCGCCAAGGTCCCCTACGGCCGCTCGCTCTCCCAGGAGACCATCAACGAGCTGCTCGTGGATCGAGCCAGACAGGGCAAGTTCGTGGTCCGGCTCAAGGGCGGCGACCCGTTCGTGTTCGGGCGCGGCGGCGAGGAGATGATCGCCTGCGCCCGGTCCGGCATTCCCGTGCTGGTGGTCCCGGGCATCACCAGCGCCGTGGCGGTGCCAGGCTCGGCCGGGGTGCCGGTGACGCATCGGGGCGTCAGCCAGGAGTTCCACGTGATCTCCGTGCACGTCGCGCCCGACGACCCCAAGTCCACCGTCGACTGGCCCGCCCTGGCCCGTTCCCAGGGCACGCTGGTGCTGATGATGGCCGTCGAGCGGCTCGCGAAGGTGGCAGAAGCGCTCATCCGAGACGGACGTCCCCCGGAGACTCCCGCAATGGTGGTACAGGACGGTACCCTTCCGACCCAGCGGGCGGTCACCGCTTCCCTTTCCACCGTGGCCGACCGCGTGTCCGCGGCTGGGATCCGGCCGCCGGCGATCGTCATCGTCGGCGACGTCGTGAGGGTCGGCCAGGAGGTCGAGATGGTTCGAGCGGAGCGCTTGCCGTGAACACGGCCATGGATGATGGGCGGCAGGAGTCACCGGGAGAGCAGACGTTGAGCTTTCGCCCGGTGGGTGACGAGGACCTGACAGAGGTCCAGGGCGACGACGCCTTCGATGCCTTCGGCACGAAGAAGGCACGGAAGAAGCCCGCGGCTACCCCCGAGCCATCGGCTCCGGGGGAGCGGGAGGCTGCCGCGGCTTCCACGGGGCCGCCGGCGCCGGAGGAGCCCGCCGAGGCGGTTACGGCTGACGACGACGTGCCTGAGGAGGCCGGCGATCCCGTGGAGCGGCCTTCCCTCTTCGTGAAGCCCGCCTCGCTCGGAGGTCCGGGGCCTCGCAAGGCGCCGCCCGTACCTCCGTCTGACGGCGAGCCCTCCTTCGCGGCCTTCGCCACGGAGGACTCGTCCGACGAGGAGCCTGAGCCGTCGTCGCCGGACGGGCCGGCGGCACTCGACCAGCAGCCTCAGGACGACGTGGCGACGGAGGACGACGAGCCTCAGGACGCCTCGCCGGGCGAGGAGCAGCCTCACGGCGCGGAGTCGGCCTCCGGGCAAGCCCAGGACGTGGAGTCCGCCTCCGGGCGGCCTCAGGGCGCGCAGACGGGCGATGAGGAGTCGCAGGCCGAGCCGACGCTCGACGAGCCTTCTCCGGCCGACGAGACCTCCCAGGCCGACGAGACCTCCCAGGCCGACGGGGCGGATGGCGAGGAGCGGCCGCAGCCCGAGCCGGCGGATGGCGACGAGCCGGAGGCCGAGCGGCAGCCCCGCGACGGCGATGAGCTTCGTGATCGCGAAGAGCCGCAGGACGGCGACGAACCCCGTGACGGCGAAGAGCCGCAGGAGGACCAGGCGGCGGCACCGCAGGAGAGCCAGGAGCCGGCGAGGGGCGAGAAGCCCGGAGGCGGCGCGGCGACCGGGGAGAAGCCGGGCCGCGGCGAGGCGCTGCCCGCCGAGGCCGCCAAGGCGCTCACGGCGGCGCTCGGCACGCTCCGGGAGAGCGTCGCGGACCTGCGCTTCGGCCTCGACCTGCCCGGCGCGGACGAGGCCAGGCAGACGCAGGCGGAGCTGCTGGCCCAGCTGGAGGGCTATGTGCTCCCCCGCGTCAGGACCAGCGCCGCCCCGGCCCTGATCGTGGTCGCGGGCTCCACCGGCGCCGGCAAGTCCACCCTGGTCAACACGCTGGCCGAGAAGAACGTCTCGCGCACCGGCGTACGCCGCCCGACCACCGGCACCCCCGTGCTGGTCTGCCACCCGGAGGACCGGAAGTGGTTCGCGGAGGGGGAGCTGCTCGCCAGCCTCCAGCGGCTCGACAAGCCCGTCCCGGAAGCCGGGGCGCGGAGCATGGTCGTGGTCGCGACGGAGAAGCTCCCGCAGGGTGTCGCGCTGCTCGACACCCCCGACATCGACTCGGTCGTCGAGGAGCACCACGAGGTCGCCCACCGCATGCTCGACGCCGCCGACCTGTGGATCTTCGTGACCACCGCGGCCCGCTACGCCGACGCCCCCGCCTGGAACCTGCTGAAGCTGGCCAAGGAGCGCGGCGCCCGGCTCGCGATCGTGCTGTCGCGGGTGCAGCCCCGGTCGGCTGAGGTGGTTCTGAAGCATTTCGTACGGATGCTCACCGAATACGGCCTGGGCGAGATCGACAGGTTCGTCATCAACGAGGCGAAGGTCACCGACGGCAGGCTGCCCGACAGCGAGGTCACCGACCTGCGGCTCTGGCTGGCCGAGCTGTCGGTCGACGAGGAGCGCAGGGCCCAGGCCGTGCGCGAGACGCTCAACGGCGTGCTCAACAGCTTCCGCACCCGCGTACCCGCGCTGGCCAGGCACCTGGAGGGGCAGGTCGCGTTCAGGACGGAGCTGCGCAGCGACGTGGAGGCGGCCTTCCGGGGCGCGCTCGGCGAGGTCGACAAGGCGTCGAAGAACGGCTCGCTGCTGCACGGCGAGGTGCTGGCCCGCTGGCAGGACTTCGCGGGCTCCGGCGACCTCGTGCGCTCGCTCCAGGTGCGCAAACGCGGCCGGTCGGACAAGCACGCGCCGGAACGGGTGCTGGCGTTCAAGGCGGCGATCCGGGCCGGGCTCGAGGCGGTGATCGTCGCCGCCGCCAACCGCGCCACCGAGGAGGTGGTCGCGCGCTGGCGGCACCGTTCCGAGCTGGGCGCCAAGCTCGGTGAGGGCCTCGACAGGCCCTCCGACAATCTCGTACGTCACGCCGGTCGCGCCATCGCGTCGTGGCAGGAGCACCTGAGCGAGCTCGTACGCACCGACGGCGTCGCCAAGCGGTCGGTGTCGAAGCTGGTGTCGTTCGATCCCGACTCGCTCTCGTTGATCTTCACGGTCGCGATGTTCAGCGGGACCAACGGCGAAGGGGTGCCGCACCGGCTGGTCAACGCGCTGCTCGGCGCGGAGTCCCTGCGTGGCATCGGGGCCAAGGCGCTCAGCGATTTGCGGGCCAGGATCGGCATGCTGTTCGACGAGGAATCCATGCGTTACGTGCAAGCCCTCGACACCGCGGGCATTCCGGACGAGTCCGTGGCGACTCGCCTCTACCAGGCGACGTACAACCTCGAGGTCGCCCGATGACCACCATGGCGACCAGGCCCGGGCTGGCTCCGCGGTTGTCCGCGCTCACCAAGGTGGTGGAGCACGGCCCCGGGCGGCTGGACAAGAAGCTGCTCACCGAGGCCAACACGCTGCTGACGCAGGCCGGAGACCGGCTCAAGCTGTCCTCCGAGCACACCGTCGTCGCTCTGGCCGGCGGCACGGGCAGCGGCAAGTCGTCGCTGTTCAACGCCATCTCGGGGCTGGAGCTGTCGCCCACCGGCGTGCGCCGGCCGACCACCGCCCGTACACACGCCTGCGTGTGGGGGCTGGAAGGCGCGGGCCCGCTGCTCGACTGGCTGCAGATCCAGTGGCGGCACCGCTTCTCCCGGGCCAGCGCGCTCGACAAGGGCGACAGCCAGCTCCACGGGCTGATCCTGCTCGACCTGCCCGACCACGACTCGATCAGGGCCCTCACCGACACCGAGGCCGACCGGCTCATCGGCCTGGCCGACCTGGTGGTGTGGGTGCTCGACCCGCAGAAGTACGCCGACGCGTCCACGCACCGCCGCTACGTGACGGAGCTGGCCGGGCATGAGGCGGTGACCGTGTTCGCGCTCAACCAGGCCGACAGGCTCACCAAGGAAGAGCTGGCCGAGCTGGTCATCGACCTCAACGACCTGCTGCGCCGCGAGGGCGTCGAACATCCCAGCGTCGTACCCACCTCCGCGGTCACGGGCCGCGGCATCGAGAGCCTCAGGAGCGTCATCGCGACCGCGGTGGCCCGCAGGCGCGCCGCCATCCAGAAGCTGGAGGCCGACCTGCACCGGCTGGAGCAGCGCCTCAGCAAGGCCATGCCGCTGGGCGAGGCCCTGTCGGCGCCGTCCTCGGTCGACGAGGCCCGCCGGATGGGGCTCACGGACGCGCTGTGCGACGCGGTGGGCGTACCGGCCGTGGGCGAGGCCATGGAGAACGTCTACGCCGAGCGGTCGAGCCACTGGGTGGGCTGGCCGTACCCGCGGTGGTTCTCGAAGTTCCGCTCGGACCCGCTCAGGAGCCTGCGCCTGCAGGACCTGGGGGAGGAGATCCGCGGCATCACGACCGGCTCGGTGAGCGCGCAGTCGGCGGAGGTCGCCAACGCCGTACAGGCCCTCGCCGACGGGTTGTCCGGTGGGATGCACCCGGTGTGGCGCACCGGGGTCCACCAGGCGGCCCGCTCCCGCTCCAGCCAGCTCCCGCAGGCCCTCACCGAGGACCTCACGGAGATCGCGCCGCAGCTCGACCGCGTACCCGGGTGGTGGCGCGCGCTCAAGGTGTGGCAGTACGTCCTGGTGGTCGCCTTCGTCGCCGGCCTGGCCTGGCTGGCCGCGGGCCTGCTGATGCCGGGACAGCTTCCTCCGTCCTTGGAACTGCTGGGCGACAGCGCGACGCTGCCGTGGGTGGGGCTGATGATGGCGTCGGTGCTGGGCTTGGGAGCACTGTCGGGCATCGCCTCCCGCAACTTCGTGGAACTGGGGGCTTCGCGGGAACGGGAGCGCCTGGAACGGGAGATGCGGCGCCGCGTGGCCGCGGTGTCGACCACGATGGTCGTGGAGCCGGTCGAACGCGAACTGACCCGCCACCACGCCTTCTACACAGCCCTACGCGACCTGTCCCCCTGACCCTCCCCCCGCCCGGCTCCCAACCACACCTCCACCAGCCAGGGCCCGGCCCGCTCCCGTCCATGGCCATCAGGACCCGCGTCCCAGGGCCGTCCGGAAGCGCTCTACGGCCATTCGGAGCCGCGTGTTACGGCCGTTCGGGTCCCAGTCCCACGGCCGTTCGAGGCCGTGCCTACGGCTGTCCGGGATTGCGTGCTGCGGTCGTTCGATCCGCGTGCTACGCCCGTTGAGGCCCGAGTCCCCTGGCGATTCGGGCCCGCGCCCTACGGGTGTTCGGGGTCGCGTGCGGCGGCCGTTCGGGTCTGCGCCCCATGGCCGTCCAGGCTCCGTGCTACGCCCGTTCGGGGCCGAGTCCCACGGCCGTTCGGGTCCCCGTGCTATGCCCGTTTAAGCCCCGTCCCACAGCCGCGTTCGGGCTTGCGTGCTGCGGCCAGATGCGTCGGCGAGTCATCCCTCGGCGCTTACGCACTGTGGCCGGATGCGCTCGCCAGTCACAGCCCTGATCTTCGACACCCGCCTGCTACGGCCGGCCGTGCCTGCGTCCGTCCTATGGCCTTTTGCCCCCGCTCGCTGCGGTCAGATGCAGCTGCCAGCACCGCCAACCGGCACTTTCGAGCACCGCCAACCGGCACTTTCGAGCTTTGGCCAGATGGCCCGCGTCCTACGGTCATTTGTGCCGGCACGCAACGGCTCGATGCGCAGAAAGCCCTTAGCATCCCAGCAGGTCGGGCAGGCTGACATCTCCACCGTAAGCAGCTTCCCCACGGCAGATAACCATCTACAGCCTCCCCTCGCGCAAAAGCCCCATTGCCCGATAGAAGCCTCACCGCCAACAGCCTCTCATCCACAGGCTCAACCCATCCAGCCCCACCCATCCACAGAACCCCGTTCCAGAGCTCGTGCCCAAGCCCATCCCCGGCACCCTGATCCCAGATCGCGGGCAGCCGGCCCGCCGCATGGGAGGCACGGGATGAACGACATTTACATCACACTCACCGGCAACGTCGCAGCAGAGCCGAGGCAGTACAGCTTCGATGACGGCAGCAGGGTTACCTCGCTGAAGGTGTTCTCCTCACACCGCTACTTCGACAAGAAGGCGGGGCAATGGGTGGACGGCGACAGGGTGTGTTTCACGGTCCGCTGCTGGCGTACCTTGGGCGACAACGTCGCCTCCTCCATCCGGGCAGGACACCCTGTGGTGGTCTCCGGCAAGCTGCGCATCCGCGAGTTCGGCCCGGAAGGTGACCGCCGCTTCGTGCCTGAGATAGAGGCCAGCGCGGTCGGGCACGACCTGCGCTGGGGCACCGGCGTCTTCGCCAAGCCGGACCGTTCCGGAATCACCTCGATGAGCAAGGAGATGCGCGACCGCCTGGACGAGGAGACCCGCGACTGGGCCATGGGCACCCGCAGCTTCCGAAACCTCCCCCGCCCCGGCTCCACCCCCGAACCCAACCCCTTCCACGCCCTGAGCACCGACCGCGACTTCCCCGGCATCTCGGGATCGGACGAGGTGGCACACACCCAGGAGCCCGAGGCCGACACCCTGCGATCAGGAGAAGCCACCAGCACCGCAGACTCCTCAGAGGGTGAGGACAGCATCATGCGCTCCGCAGGGGAGGCGAGCGGCAAGAGGCGCACCCCGAGCACAGGAGACCACACGGTCCGCTTCCTGGGCCCTGAGACCGACGAGACGACGAACAAGGTGGGCGTCGACGAGGAAGACGGCGCCGCCGAAGAGCCCGTGCTGGAGGAGCGAGCCGCCGCGTAGGAGCACGCGAAGGGGCACCGCTCGGCCAACCGGTGCCCCACACGCCCAAAGGGGCGGACCCAACTGGGAAGTCGACCGTCTGCGCTGCCACCGGTGTCCCTCATGCCCAGGGGGTGGACCCGGTGGGGGAGTGGACGGTTGGCGGTGCCACTGGTGTCCCTCACGCCTAGGGGGTGGACCCGGCGGGGAAGTCGACGGTCTGCGGCGCCCACTGATGCACCTCAAGTCCAAGGGCGGGACGCCGACCGGCCAACGACGCCGCCCTATGCGCATGCGGACGCCACGACCGGGACCGCAAGACGCCGCAGCACCAGCGACATCGAGCGCAGGCGCGGAAGGGAAGAAGGCCCCTCGAACGGACAGCATCGAGGCAGCCAGCCCTCAGAAAGGGGCAGCGGAAGGCGAGGGCGTCTCGAAGGGACGGCGCGACCGGAGAATCCGGAGACGAGCGACTCCCGGAGAGTGAGCCATGAGGCAGCAACCACAGAAGGCGAGGTCTTCGTGAGCGGAGCTGCGGCAGGAGATGTCCTCGTGAGTGGAACTGCGGCGACAGAAGTCATAGGGGGCGATACCTAATGAGCGGAGTGGCGGCGGCAGTGACAGAGGAAAGCCTTCGCGAGTGAGTTGCGACGGCAGTAGGTGGAGAAGGACAGCGCCCTGGCATATGCCGAGGCCATGGCCGAGATAGGAGAAATCCGGGACGCGGTTATCGGAGCGAGAAATGCAACGGGGAAGGAGCCAGGCGAGCGAAGAGGGAGTAGGCGAAGACCGAGGTGGTGGGGAAGGGTGAGGCGAAAGGGAAGGGTGAGGCGAAAGGGAAGGGTGAGGTGAAGGGCAAGGGTGGGCCAACGGGAAAGCTGAGGCGACAGGGGAGACTGAGGTGGAGGGGAAGGAGGGGGGAGGGGGCACCGGCCGTGGCCCGTTTGACTGGCACCCCCGAGGGCGGCCGATGGTGTGTTGTCCGCGGCAGATGGCTAGAGCATCTGTCAGGTCCAGGTCACGCCCCGCACCATGGCTGCTCCTTTCCGGCACGGCTGTCCAACACGACCCACTCGCGGCATGAGCAGGTGTGTGTAGTCAGTGCCAACGTATCCGTTCCCATCGCACATCGCACACTCCGCAATTATTGTGTTACACATCGTTAGTTAGAGAGGAGACGAGATGGCGGCGACCAGTCACGCCTCGATCGGGTCTCGCGACGGTGTGTCAACATTGGCCGGCCGCTGGCCGTTGCTCGGGCAACGTCGCCCGCTCGTGATCTATTTGTGTGCGATCGTCGCTCTCGACCTTGCCGCGATCATGGTGTTCGCGGTGACCACCGTCTTCCAATGGTGGGACCTGGTCACGTTCAGTGCTCTCATGGCGTGCGGCGCGGTCTGCATCGAGGCCAGTCGGCGGCTGGGCATGCCCGCCGGCGTCTCGCGAGACCTGCTGTCGGCGTGGTGGCTGCCGGTTGCGCTGCTTCTGCCGCCGCTTTACGCCATTTTCGCGCCGATCGTCCTGCAGATTCTGCTCCAGGTACGCGTGCGTGCGACCGTTCTCTACCGGCGGGTGTTCAGCGCGGCCGCCATCGGTCTGGCCGGGTGCGCGGCGTCCGTCACGTTCCACTGGGTGATCGAGGACCCGTGGGTGCTGTCGCTCGGGAGCGGACCGCCGATCCTTTGCGCGGTCGGGGCGGCTGTGCTGTTCTCCCTGCTCAACATCGCTCTCATCGCCATCGCCGCCCACACCGCAGACCCCGACATGCCGTGGCGGGAGGTCCTGTGGGACAGGGAGAGCGTGCTGCTGGACATCGTCGAGCTCTGCCTGGGCGTGACGGTCTCGATCTGCTGCGGACTCAACCTGGCCCTGCTGATCCTGACGCTGCCGCCGGTGGTGCTGCTGCAGCGCAGCCTCCTCCACGCCCAGCTCCAGGCCGCAGCCCGTACAGACGCCAAGACGGGCCTGCTGAACGCCGCCGCCTGGCAGCGCGAGGCCGACACCGAAATCGTCCGGGCCCGCCGGACGGGCGAAACCCTGGCGCTCCTGATCATCGACATCGATCACTTCAAACGGGTCAATGACGCCTACGGACATCTGGTCGGCGATCAGGTGCTGGTGGGGGTGGCGTCCACGTTGCGCAGCCAGTTGCGGGACTACGACGTTGTGGGGCGGTTCGGGGGCGAGGAGTTCGTCGTCCTCCTGCCTGGCGCCGACATCCACGAGGCCCGCCAGGTGGCCGAACGCCTCCGCACCCGCATCGGCCACATGGCCATCCCCGTCGACGACGCCCTCGTCAGGGTGACCATTTCGACGGGGGTCGCGTTGATGAGCGTGCACGGGGACGACCTGATCGACCTGCTGGCGGCCGCTGACCTGGCGCTTTACCGGGCGAAGGAGCTGGGGCGGGACCGTGTCTGCATTCCCGTCGTCCAATCACCCCCTCCCACACGTTCCCTCCCCAGCGACGATCACAACTCCTGACCTACTGAGCCCCATTGGGTTGGCCGTCGGCTCTGGCTTGGGATGCCGGTTCGGCGGTGGACGTGACCCCGTCGGTGCCGGCCCGGCTGGCGGCAGCCCTGTAGGCGAGCTAACGCCACAGCTTTCTCGGCTATGGGTTCGCGCGTTCCGCCAGCATGACGAAACGCGGAAACCCGGTCGCCTCGCTGTCCTGGCCGTCGCCAGTCAGCGATCACTGGGTTGCGACGACGCCTCGAAGGCACCCGTGTACGCCAGGGGGCTGGCCGCGTGGGCGGCCAGCATCGGCTTCGGAATGCGCCGCCTATGCCAGGGTGAGGCTTTGCGGGGGCGTGGGGGTGCTGCCTGGTCTTTCGGGTCTTACCGGGAGGAGCGGCGGAAGCCTGGGTGGAGAGCCCCTAAGCTAGAGGGCATGCCGGAGTACATCTATACCCTGCAGCGCGTGCGCAAGGCGCACGGCGACAAGGTTGTCCTTGACGACGTCACGCTGTCGTTCCTGCCCGGAGCCAAGATCGGCGTTCTCGGCCCGAACGGCACCGGGAAGTCGACGCTGCTCCGGATGATGGCCGGCCTGGAGCAGCCGTCCAACGGTGATGCCAAGCTGATGCCGGGCTTCACGGTGGGCATGCTCCAGCAGGAGCCGCCGCTCAACG
Source organism: Nonomuraea sp. NPDC003201 (assembly GCF_053590415.1). Taxonomy (NCBI): domain Bacteria; kingdom Bacillati; phylum Actinomycetota; class Actinomycetes; order Streptosporangiales; family Streptosporangiaceae; genus Nonomuraea; species Nonomuraea sp. NPDC003201. The sequence goes on along the minus strand of NZ_JBSFTC010000019.1, from coordinate 42,045 downwards.
AGGAGAAGACCGTCCTCGGCAATGTGCAGGAGGGCGTCGCCGAGACGATGGCGATGCTCCAGCGCTACAACGAGATCGCCGAGCAGATGGCCACCGACTACAGCGACGAGCTGCTGGAGGAGATGGGCAAGCTCCAGGACCAGCTCGAGCACCGCAACGCGTGGGATCTCGACAGTCAGCTCGAGCAGGCCATGGACGCGCTGCGCTGCCCGCCGCCCGACGCCGAGGTGACGAAGCTGTCCGGTGGTGAGCGTCGCCGGGTCGCGCTGTGCAAGCTGCTCCTCGAGGCCCCCGACCTGCTGCTGCTCGACGAGCCCACCAACCACCTCGACGCCGAGAGCGTGCAGTGGCTGGAGCAGCACCTGGAGAAGTACGCCGGCACGGTGCTGGCCGTCACCCACGACCGCTACTTCCTCGACAACGTCGCAAACTGGATCCTGGAGCTCGACCGCGGCCGCGCGTACGCGTACGAGGGCAACTACTCCACCTACCTGGAGGCCAAGGCGCAGCGCCTCAAGGTCGAGGGGCAGAAGGACGTCAAGCGGAAGAAGCGCCTGGAGGACGAGCTCGAGTGGGTTCGGTCCAACCCGAAGGCCCGCCAGACCAAGAGCAAGGCCCGACTCCAGCGGTACGAGGAGATGGCGGCTGAGGCGGACAAGTTCCGCAAGCTGGACTTCGACGAGATCCAGATCCCGCCGGGCCCGCGTCTGGGCACCACGGTGATCAAGTCCGACGTGCTGACGAAGGGCTTCGGCGATCGGCTGCTGATGGAGGGGCTGACGTTCGACCTGCCGCGTAACGGCATCGTCGGCATCATCGGCCCCAACGGCGTCGGCAAGACCACGCTGTTCCGCATGATCACCGGTAGCGAGACGCCTGACACCGGCTCGATCACGGTCGGCGACACGGTCAAGATCTCGTACGCCGACCAGAGCCGCGGCGGCATCGACCCGAACAAGAACGTCTGGGAGGTCGTCTCCGACGGGCTCGACCACATCAAGGTCGGCAACGTGGAGATGCCGTCCAGGGCGTACATCGCGGCGTTCGGGTTCAAGGGGCCCGACCAGCAGAAGAAGGCGGGGGTGTTGTCCGGAGGCGAGCGCAACCGGCTCAACCTCGCGCTCACCCTCAAGCAGGGCGGCAACGTCCTGCTGCTCGACGAGCCCACCAACGACCTCGACACCGAGACGCTGTCGTCGCTGGAGAACGCGCTGCTCGACTTCCCGGGCTGTGCGGTGATCACCTCGCACGACCGGTGGTTCCTCGACCGCATCGCCACCCACATCCTCGCGTGGGAGGAAGGCTCGAACTGGTTCTGGTTCGAGGGCAACTTCGCCGACTACGAGAAGAACAAGATCGAGCGGCTGGGCGCCGACGCCGCCCGCCCGCACCGCGTCACGTACCGGAAGCTCCACCGCGACTGAGCTGATCCGCACGCGCTCCGCCGTCCCGGAGGGAACCCCCTTCGTGTACGGCGGGGCGCGAGTGACATTGCCTGACGCACATGGCCGGTCGCCGGAACCGTCGACCGGCCGGATGGTGGACGAGTGCCGGGATCGTCGGCCGGCGTATGGATGCCGGGGTCGGCGATCAGCTCGGTGGCTGGCGGGTGCCGGATCGTTGGCTGGCGGACGGGTGCCGGGGCTGGCGATCAGCCCGGGGTCGGCGGTCAGCCCGGTATCGGATGGGGCCCGGTGACGTGATGGACGCGCCGGGCATGAGGCCGCGCCGATCGGCCGCAGTGTTCGTTCAGGGCTCGACGGGGACCTGGGACAGAGCGGCGAGAGATTCCACGAAGAAGTAGATGACCCGGAAGAACGCCAGCACATCCCCGCGTTCCAGGCGTAACCCCCGATACATCACCACCCGTCCGGGATCGGCTCCCTCCCGCAACTCCCGCCACGTCGCCTCCCCGGCCGCCAGCACATAGTCGGCGGTCGCCGGGTCGGAGGTGATCGCCGCTTCGGCGCACTTGCCGTCTTTCCAGGTCAGGACCAGGTAAGCCCCTGTCTCGCGTACGCCCAGCGCCCACGTGGCCGTGTAGCCGGCGCGGGCGCGGTCGATCCAGTTCCAGTACGACGGCAGTTTGCCCTCCTGAGGAGGCCCCGTGTCCACGGCGGCGCGGGCGGCTTCGGCCCATTCCGGGGTGAAGAAGCGCATGCGTCAGCCTCCGGCGAGCTCTGGTTCGATGCGGGTGACCATGTCCTGGATGTCTGGGGGGAGCGCGATGCCCACGTCCACCAGCTTCATGTGGAGCTGGCGGATCATGAGGCGCCTGACCTCCTCCGGCGACCAGCCCAGAGACTCGAGGGCGAGCCTGCGGCTGGTGGCGCTGTTCATGGCGAGGATCGTACGGAGCGTCTCGTGGATCTGGAGCAGCAGCCGCGGATCCTCCTGCACCGAGTCGCGCAGGAACCGCATCCCGAACTGCACGTGCCTGGCCTCGTCCCGGCACGTGGCCGTGAAGCCGGTGTAGTAGCCGGGCAGGAACCCCCGCTCCCGGCAGTACGTGAGCGTGATCTTCATGACGGAAAGAGCGAGCACGCCCTCGATCCACAGGAAGTACGTCGTGCCGTAGCGCACCCGGGCGGCGGGATCTTCGGGGTCCTTCCGCAGTTCGTCGGCCTGGTAGGCGAGCAGCCCGAACGGCCCCACGAACGTCTCCGAGATGTGCTCGAACGACGCGTCCAGCACATCCTGCACCGAGTCGCCCGGCATGCCGACCACTTCGCGGTAGAAACGGTCGAAGAACACCGTGTGCCGGGCCTCGTCCTCGATCTGGCTGGACATGTAGATCTTGGACTCCTCGGAGCCGCCCAGCATGAACACCGGCAGCTCCACCTCCACCTGCCGCTCCCCATGGTGGAACCCGGCGGAGATCCCGACGAACGCGTCCCGTTCCTCCTGCGACATGCGCTCGCGCCAGTCGACGATGTCCTGCGAGAAGTCCAGCTCGTAGACGTCCCACCGCTGGCGCAGGTAACGCTTGTACAGCTCGGTGTAGTCGGGCAGCCGCTTGAGGTCGCGGTGCACGTACGCGAGCACGTCGTCGATGTCGAGGTGACGGATCCCGCGCAGGTCGGAGCCGGCGACGTCGGGCAGTTCGGTCATCCTTCGGCCTCCCCGAGGGCGACTGTGACAGGCGTGCGGGCGGGGCGGCGCCACGGCCCGTTGAACATGACGATCGCAGGGATGAACAGAACAAGACACCCCAACGCCACGAACAGCCACGTCTGCCAGTCCGTCGCCGCGACGACTCGCGGGATGACCAGCAGCCCGACCACCGCGATACCCTTGGTCAGGAACCCGAACAGCCCCCACGCCGTGCCCTGCAGTCGCGGGTCGGCATCCTCGGCGTCCTCCGAGTAGTTGGCCATCCAGGGCGCGTACGCCACTCCGAGCGAGCCGCCGAGCAGCGCGCCGACCACCATGAGCGTGCCGGTCGAGACGTCTTCCTGACCCAGGGAGACGGCGAGGTAGGCGGTGACGATGACGGCCGCGATGGTTCCGCCGAGGGAGAACGGCTTACGCAGCTGGGTCCGGTCGGACAGGCGGCCTGTTACGATCAGCGTGAGCAGATTGAGACTCCAGAACGCCGCCATGATCGTCGAAGCCTGAGCACTGCTGATACCGAGCGCATCGACCAGCATCGTCTGCCCGAAGAGCGACAGCGTGATGTAGAGCACCAGCCACAGCGAGATGCCGATGACGTGCGCCCAGATGTTCCGCCTGACGAAGAGCGAGCGCACGCGCGCCGGCCGCCCGAGATCCACCACCTGAGCCGCCGCCTGCTCGGTGTGCTGGATCCGGGCCCGCAGCTCGGGCGACAGGTCTGCGATGTTGAGTGCGATGACCGCCGAAATGACGAGTGAGAAGCACCCCATGATGACGAACTGCGAGCGCCACGAATCGTTGAAGATCGGCAGAGTCCAGCCGGCTATGGCCGCGGCCAGGAAGTTCGCGCCGACGGGTCCCCACGTCCAGAAGCCGAATGCCTGAGCCCGCCCCAGGCGCGGTGAGAAGTCCCTGATCAGCGGCGCGGTGCTGGCCATGGCCACGCCGTCCACGAAGGCCAGCACGATCCGGGCGATCAGCAGGTCGCGCGGGTTGTGCACGAGCGTCATGGCGAAACAGCACACGGCCGTCAGGCCCATGAGCGGGATGAGCAGCCGCACCCGGCCGAGCCGGTCGGTGAGTCTGCCGCCCAGGATGGAGGCGATCGCCCCGGCCACCGCCGCGGCGCCCGAGACTGCGCCGTACGTGGCCAGCGACATGTGTAGATCTTTGAGGAGGAGGGGTACGACGGGTGCGATCTGTCCTTCGTAGGAGCCGATGAGGATGGCCAGCACGGCCATCGTGAGGATCTTCATGCGGCGGCTGCCGGTCGGGTACTCGTCGAGTTCGCGGACGTAGGACAGCCTCATGGCTTGCCTTTCTGTGGGCTGGACCCCCGTCAAGCGTTCTAGAAGCTTGCTCTAGAATTCATTTCTGTGATGTTGCTCCTCAGCATGCCCGTCGTCAAGGGTGAGATGTTCATCCCTGGCTAGAATCCGATTCTAGGATCGCCTGGTGTAAGGAGTCGTGTGTTGGACCTTGAACTCGACGGCCTCGAAGTCTCCTTCGACCACACGGCCGTGGCCGCTCCCCGGATCAGGGACCTGTTGCCGATCTATCTCGACCTGCTCGGCGGCCGCCACCTGGGCGGCGGTGGCGACAACCGGGCCGTCGGTTTCCGCACGTTACAGCTCACCTATGCGAACGGCAGCAAGATCGAGCTCATGGAGCCCCTGGCCGGATCGACGTTCTTCGACAGCTTCTTCGAGCTCACCAGAGGGCGGGGCGGCGTCCACCACCTGAACTTCCACGTCGACGACCTGACGGCCGCGGTGGCCCTGCTGACCGATCGCGGCTACCGCCTGCACGGCCTCAACCAGGCGGATCCCCGCTGGCGCGAGGTCTTCCTGCACCCCAAGGAGGCCCACGGCGTCCTGATCCAACTGGCCCAGCCGGGTCCGCACGAGCCGGGCGTCGTCCGGCCGACCTTGGAGGAGGTGCTGGCCGGCCGCGGGTGGAACGGCAACGGCGTACCCAGCCCTTGATGCCTTGGAGCTCACGGGAAGATGTTCGGGACCGGTGAGGGGAATCCGGTGGGGCTGCGCAGGCAGCGGGAGGGCTTTCCCGCTTCGGCACGTTCGCTCCCGGCTTGTGTCGGGGCCAAGGTGCGGATCGGAGCGCCAACCGCCAGGTCCCGGTTACCCCTCTTCGAGGACCTGGAGGGGGTCGAGGCGCCGGATCAGGGTCATCGCCGCCTCGATGACCTCCTGCGCCTCCTCCTCCGTGTCCGAGGTGGCGACCTCCCGGGCAGCCTCACCGATGATGCTGGTCAGCACGGCCACGGTGAACCGATCGAGTGGATCATCCCCGGCCCTCAACAGCACCGCGTTCTGGCGCACCCACTCCCGCCCCCGCGTACGGCGGATCAGCTCGAACCCGGGAGGCCCGTCCCCATCGATGAAGAGCCGCACCAGATCGCGCCGGTCCCAGGCCCCCGCGAGGTACGCGCGAGCCCCGGCGATCAGCAACTCGACGGGATCATCCACGCCCGCTTTCTTGGCCTTGGCCACACTGGCGGCAGACGCCTCCTCGTGCGCTGCCTGGTGGTCTTCATACAGGGCCAGGAACAGCTCGGTCTTGCCCCCGAAGTGGTGGTAGAGGCTGCCGACGCTGGAGCCGGCGCGGGCGACCACCTCGGAGACGCCGGCCTCGGCGAAGCCGTGCTCGCCGAAGACCTCGCGAGCCGCCTGCAGCATGGTTTTACGGGTCTGAGCCGTACGACTCCACTCCCACGAGGACTTGCGCGCCACGCAGCAGAGTATAGACCTGGGCGATTCTAGAATCAGGTTCTTGACACCGCACAACAGCAATGGTCGGGGAGGCGGCTGACGAACTTCTCGCTCAACTCAAGATCCGCAAGTCCATGGGCAGACGATCTGGCCATCCAGTGCGGGTCGGGCGCTGAGTGGGCTCGGTGGCGGCAGGCCAGGCGATGATTACGCAGAGTAATCGAAGCTGTCAGGGTGGGCGATGGCCCGTGGATCTCCGTCACCCGGGGGCGTGGTTCGCACGCTCCCGGCAGGAGGCAGCTCCCGGTGCGGGCGTCCGCGCCTGGTCCCTTGTCTGGTGGACTTGAGCCCATGCCGCGCGCCTGCGGCCATACCCGTGCCTGCGTTCATGCCCGCGCTCCGCGCTCCGCGTGCCCGTGCCTGCGCCCGTGCCTGCGCCCGTGCTCGATCCCCCTGCCCGCCCCCCGGAACGATCACCACGCGGCCTTTGACCAGCTCGCTCGCGCGACACCTCCGACCCGAGAAACAGACCTGACGCAAGGACACCAGCCCCGGGCGGGTACGGTGGCGGACGTGGTTGAACGCTCCCAAGCCCAGCGGCACGTATACCTCCGAACGGTGAGATTTGCCGACATCGACTCCCAGGATCACGTGAACAACGTGCGCTTCCTCGACTATCTCGAGGACGCCCGCTTCGGCATGTTCCACATCGATCCGTACAACGCGGGCGAGGAGCCGTTCAAAGGGCTGGTGGTGACCCGCCACGAGATCGACTACCGCCGCCCCCTCGGCTTCCGTGCCGAGCCGGTGCGGGTCGAGACGTGGGTGACCGAGGTCAGGTCGGTGCGGTTCACGATTCAGTACGAGATCCTCGACGACAGCGACGTGTACGTCACCGCCACCTCGGTCCTCGCGGCCTACGACGTCGAGCGGGCGGCACCGCGCAGGCTCACCGAGAGCGAACTGGCCTATCTCAAACGCTTCTCGTGAAGCGGTGGTTGATGCTGGCGCTGGGTGTCAACGCGCACACCAGCGTCACCTTAGGCCTGGGCGGACTGCCCCTGATCCTGCCCGAAATACAGCGACATTTCGAAGTTTCGTTGCCGGTCGCGGGGATCATCGCGAACGCCCCGGCCATCGGCATCCTGTTCGCGCTGGTCGCCTGGGGCGCGCTGGCCGACCGCCACGGCGAACGCGTCGTCCTGGGCACCGGAGTGGGCCTGGCGGCGGTGCTGTTCGCCGCGGTCGCGTTCGTCGACCGGACCTGGGCGGTGATCGCGCTGCTGGCCCTGGCGGGCGCGGCGGGCTCGGCCGCGCTGGTCGGCGGCGGGCGGATCGTGCTGCGCTGGTTCGAGCCGCCCGAGCGCGGCGTCGCGATGGGCGTGCGCCAGGTCTCCTTCACCCTCGGCATGGCCATCGGCGCCTTCGTCCTCCCGCCGGTCGCGCGGGCGCACGGCCTGCCCGGCGTGCTCGCCGTCTGCGCCGCCGTCAGCCTCCTGGCCGCCGTGCTGGCCGCGATCTTCCTGGCCGAGCCGCCGCGTACGATCTCCGCGCCGGGCAGCGCGCCGGCGGGCACGCCGTACCGGCAGCCGGCGCTGTGGCGGGTGCACGCGACCAGCGCCCTGCACGTGGTGCCCCAGATGGTGGTCAGCACGTACGGCGTGACCTGCCTGGTGCACCTGTACGGCTGGGACAGCGTGGCGGCCGGGCAGTTGTTCGGGGTGGCGGCGATCGGCGGGGCGGCGGTGCGCATCGCGGTCGGGCGCTGGTCCGACAGGACCGGCCTGCGCATGCGGCCCCTGCTGCTCATCACCCTCGCCACCCTCGGCGTGCTGGTGCTGCTGGTCGTCGGCACGCTCACCGGCGGCTCGTTCGGACCCGTCATGCTCGCCCTGGCCGCGGTGATGACCGTGGCCGGCAACGGGCTTGCCTATCTCGCCGCCGGCGAGCTGGCCGGACCCGCCTGGGCCGGCAGGGTGCTGGCCACCCACAACACCGTCCAGAACACCGTCTCCCTCATCATCACGCCGCTCGCCGGCGTGCTGATCGAGCACGCCGGGTTCTGGGCGGGGTTCGCGGGGGGCCTGGCGTGCGCGCTGCTCTCGCTGCCCGTCATCCCCTTCCGCGGCGAGCGCTCGCGAAGGCATGACTAGCGCCGGAGCCACACCGCGGGATCACTGAGGCCGCCGCTACTCGTGCCGGAGCCACACGGCTATGGCTCGCGCCGGAGCCACACGGCTATGGCTCGCGCCGGAGCCACACCGCGGTGTCGGGCGGTAGCAGGTCCCCCTTGAGCGGACCGCTCGACAGGAGCACGGTGTCGTGCTCGGGCAGGTGTACCGGCCGGAGCCCGCAGTTGATGGCGCAGGTCAGCGGGCCGCGGGTGAAGAAAAGCACACCCTCGGGTGAGTCCAGCCACTCCAAGGTATAAGGAATTGATCCGACCAGGTCACGGCGGCAGGCCAGGGCCCGGCGGTAGAACTCCAGCGTCGAGCCGGCGTCCCCTTCCTGCTTCTCCACGCTCAGCTCCGCGAACGTGGCCGGCTGCGGCAGCCACGGCTCCACCCCGCCGGGAGAGAACCCGTGGGAGGGCGGGTCCACCGTCCACGGGATCGGGACCCGGCACCCGTCGCGCCCGGGCAGCTTGCCCTTCGACTGGAAGAAGACGGGGTCCTGCCTGGCCTCGTCGGGCAGGTCGGTCACCTCGGGCAGCCCCAGCTCCTCGCCCTGGTAGAGGTAGGCGGACCCGGGCAGGGCCAGCATCGTCAGCAGCGCCGCCCTGGCCCGCGCGAGCCCCGTGCCGGGGTCGGCGGTCCCGTAGCGGGTGCGGTGGCGTACGACGTCATGGTTGGACAGCACCCACGTGGCGAACGGCACGGCGGCCAGGGTGTCGTCGATCACCTTCTTGAACGCCGTCGGCGACCACGGAGCCTGCAGCCAGGCGAAGTTGAAGCTCTGGTGCAGCTCGTCCGGGCGTACGTAGAGGGCGAGGTCCTCGGAGCTGTCCGTCCACACCTCGCCCACGGCCATCCGCTCGCCCGGATAACCGTTCAGCAGCCGCCGCCAGTCGCGGTAGACGTCGTGCACCTCCGGCTGTCCCCACACCGGCGAGACCGACATGAACGACTGGTCGTCCACGTCGGGCAGCCCCTCGGCCTTGTAGAGCCCCATCGCCACGTCGATGCGGAACCCGTCGACGCCCCGGTCCAGCCAGAACCGCAGGATGTCCAGGAACTCGGCGTGCACCTCGGGATTGCGCCAGTCGAAGTCGGGCTGCCCGGGAGCGAACAGGTGCAGGTAGTACTGCCCGTCCGCCACCTTCGTCCAGGCGGGACCGCCGAACGTGGACTGCCAGTTGTTGATGGTGTCGCGGAAGATGTAGCGGTCGCGCCGCTCGCCCCGCAGCGCGGCCTGGAACCAGGGATGCTCGGAGGAGCTGTGGTTGGGCACGATGTCGACCAGCACCCGCAACCCGTGCTCGTGCGCCTGCTCGACCAGCGACTCGAAGTCGGCCAGCGTGCCGAACAACGGATCGACACCCCGGTAGTCCGCCACGTCATAGCCGCCGTCGGCCATGGGGGAGGGGTAGAAAGGCGTCAGCCAGATGGCGTCGACCCCCAGCCGCCGAAGATACGGCAGGCGCTCGCGCACTCCGGCCAGATCGCCGACGCCGTCTCCCGAGGCGTCGGCGAAGCTGCGAACGTAGATCTCGTAGACGATGGCATCACGCCACCAGGGGATATCCATGTGGCGTGTCATGCCCGCTATGTCGGGGAGTTCACCAGGCTGTGGGCCGCGTAGACCAGATAGTCCCAGAGCCTGGTCTCCAGCTCTTCCGGCAGGTCGAGCGAGTCGACCGCGTCACGCATGTGCCGCAGCCAGGCGTCCCGCTCCGGCTCTCCGATCACGAACGGCATGTGCCGCATGCGCAGCCTCGGGTGGCCGCGCTGCTGGCTGTAGGTGTTGGGCCCGCCCCAGTACTGGATCAGGAAGCCCCGCAGCCGCTCTTCGGCGCCCTCGAAATCGGACTCCGGGTAGAGCGGCCGCAGCAACGGGTCTTCCGCGACGCCCTCGTAGAAACGGTGCACGAGGCGCCGGAAGGTCTCGTCGCCCCCGACGGCGTCGTAGAAGGAGGTCTCACTCACGTTCTCAGCCTATGCGGTGGCGACCATGGGGATGCCGGCGGAGTCGAGTGCGGACTTGACCCGGTACCTGAGCTCCCTGGACACCTCGGCCTGCGCCGAGGGCAGGGTCTTGGCGCTGATGCGGAACACCAGCGAGCTGTCGGACATCTGCTCGACGCCGTACACCTGCGGCTGCTCCACGATCTTGGTCTCGCGGAACTCGCCGTCGGCCCAGATCTCCTCGGCCACGTGCTCCAGGAGCACCCGGACGCTCATGATGTCGGCGTCGTAGGCCACCGGGACGTCCATGAAGGCCCGCGACCAGCCCTGCGACTCGTTGCCGACCCGGGTGATGGTGCCGTTGCGGACGTACCAGACGCGGCCGTCGACGTCGCGCAGCCTGGTGACGCGCAGGGTCACCGCTTCGACCGTGCCGACCGCGGCGCCGGCGTCGATCACGTCGCCCACGCCGTACTGGTCTTCGAGCAGCATGAACATGCCCGCGATGAAGTCCTTGACCAGCTCCTGGGCGCCGAAGCCGATGGCCACGCCGAGGATGCCGACGCTGGTCAGCAGGGGTGCGATCGGGATCGTCAGCCGATCGAGCACGGTCAGCACAGCGGTGCCGAGGATGACGATCGAGGCGACGTGCTTGAGCACCGAGCCCATGGTCTCGGCGCGCTGCTTGCGGCGCTCGTGCAGCAGCGCGTCGATGCTGTCGGGCACCGCGTTCTTGCGGAACCTGCTGGTTATCGAACCACCCGTGGCCGCGCGGTTGACCACTCTCGTGATGACCCGGTGCGCGACTTTGCGAAGCACGATCGCGAGCACGAGGATCAGGACGATTGTGATCAGACTAGCCACCAAGGGCGCCCAGGTCGCATTCTGGAACATCCCGACAAGGGTAGAGCAAATACCCGCCGGGTCGTTCTCGCAGCTCCCAGCCATTTGCTGGGTCAACTTCTCGAAGTCCAACTGAGAAGCGGGTGGTTGCGACGCTGTCACCAGCAGTAACACTGGGTAGATCCCCCTCCGGAAGCGGTTCGGTCGGCTGCTTTGGACCGATTCGATCCAAAATACCGCCGACCGGACCGCCCGCCGTCACATCACGCCGGGGAAGACGGGGACGCCTGCTCTCTGGGCCGCGGAGGGAGAGAGCGGACGCTCCGATGACGGACGGCTCGGAACGGGACGCGCACCCGGAAGCGTGTCCCGTGCCGGTTCCGGGAGGGATCCCCCGAACACCCGCCCGGGAGGACCGGGCGGGTGGCTGTGGACAGGCACGGCATGCGAGACCGTGCCTGGGCCGGAACCGGCGGGGCGACCAAGGGCTCCGGCATACGGGAGTCCCTCCGCACCGGCCACCCCGCCGGCTCCGTTGACGCCGCCGTGGGTGTGGTGAGCCGTGGTGGCTGCGCTCCACCCGGGTCACCACTTTGTCACTCGCCCACGGCGGCCAGTACGCGTGCGACCTTCGTGGCCGCTCCAGCCGGGTCGTCGGCCTTGTGCATCCGTTCACCCCAGGACCAGCAGTACCACCAGTCCGGTGCATCGGATGCGCTCGTCGACCGACAGGTGACGTTCTCCGACAGGCTGGTCGCGTTCGGGTTGATGACCCGTGCGAACATGCGCCCGCCCTGGGTCTGGACCACTCTCGCGAGCAACCCGTGAGCGTCGAGTTCGGATACGAGACGCTTCAGATGCTCGAAGTTGTCGTCCCCCACCTTTCGTCCCCTCCTTTTGGGAATCGGCTGGTGGGCCAAACATGGCTCATGTCAAGGGCGGGCGCAATGGCGCTTCCCCGGTCACGGGGAGTTGCTTCTCCCTCATGGGATGTAAGAAACAGTCCCTCGGAGGACGATCCTTATCCGTACGCTTGATGCCGGGCGTTTTCAAGCTGGCGACATTGGTTCACACTCTTGGGTAGGCGCACAGCTACATGGACGCTACGCTGAGTCACCAGATATGGACCGGTCGAGACACGCGCGAGAGGGGCCGGGATGTCCGGCAGACAGCACAGGGAAACGGAGATCGCCAGGCGGATCAGAGCCAAGGGCCTGGCCGCCGGGCGCACTTCGGCCCAGATAGCTGACGAGATCCATGAGCAGTGCACTCCGCAATTCGGCACCAGCCGCGTCAAATCCCACCGTCTTTCCTACGGCATCGCGCTGGCGGATGTCATCGAGCAGATCAGAGCCCTGTTCGAGCGTGACAACAAGGCGATGCCCGGCATCGGAGAGACCCTGCTGTCGGCCTACGAGAGCGGGCTCAAGCGTCCAGGACCCGAATACATGCACTACCTGTGCACGGTCTATCGGGTGGAGCCGCTGGAGCTCGGTTTCGACGGGCCGTGCATCTGCGGCCACGGGCACCGCTCGCCGGGCGCGCAGCTGGGAGACAGCACCGAGCGGCCGTTAGCGCAGGCGGAGCGCGAGACCGGGTCCCCCCCGGAGCCTGAGACCGAGGCCGACGAGAACATCCTCCGGCGCACCATGCTCAACCTGCTCAACCCCGGGACCAGCGCCGCCACCGAGCTCGACGGGCCGGTGCTCGGCGCGTGCGAGGGCATCAGGCGCCGGATGGACGAGACGCTCGTCGCGGCCACGGTGTCGGCGGCGATGCTCGACCAGTGGGAAGAGGCCACGCAGAGCTTCGGCCGCCAGTACACGACGACGGCCCCGCTGCGCCTGCTGTGCGACGTGATGCTCGAGATGAGCGCCGTACGCGCGGCGCTGACCCACCGTCAGCCCATCGACCTGCACGACCGCCTTCTGCGGATGGCGGCCCAGCTGGCGGGGCTGAGCGGCATGATCATGATCAATCTCGGTGACCACCGGCTGGCCCGCTCCTTCTTCAGGACCGGACGCACCGCGGCCGACGAGACGGGCGACCGCGCACTGCGCGCGTGGATCACCGCCCGCGAGTCGCTCGTCCCGCTCTACTTCGGGGACGCCCGGGAGGCGCTCAACCTGGCGAAGAAGAGCCGCGACCTGGCCGGCACCATGCCCTGCCCCGCGCAGGCCATGGCACCGGTCGTCGAGGCGCGGGCGCTGGCCATGCTCTCGGGCGCCGAGAACAAGAAGGAGATCGTCGACCAGGCGAAACGCGCGCTGGCCAGGGCCAGGAACGCCTTCTCCCACATGCGGCCCGAGCACCAGGCGGACATGGCCTTCGGCTACACCGAGAAGCAGCTCTACTTCTACCAGGGCGACGTGCTGACCAAGCTCGGCCAGACCCTGGAGGCCGAGGTGGTGCTCGACCAGGCGCTGGAGAAGTACGAGGACCACATCCTCGACCAGACGCTGATCAGGCTCGACCAGGCCCAGTGCCGCATGATCGACGGGGAGTTCGACTCCGCGCTGGACATCGGCACCAGGGCGCTGCGGATGCTCGGCGACGAGTACATGACCGATTTCATCATGCGTCCCGCCCTGGCGCTCGAACAGGCGATCATGGCCCGTGACGCGAACAACGCGAAACTCGAGGAGTACAGGGCCGAACTGCGCCGGCCGAGGGTCCCGACGAAAGGCGGCGGTGCATGAACGTGGAGATCCGGCGCTATAGGTGGTCAGATCTCGACACCATCCTCGCACTCCACCGGATCTCCCTCGCCGAGGTGGGACTGGTGCCGGGTGACGGCGTTTACTACGACGACGACTTCCCGCGCATCCAGGAGATCTACCTGGGCTGCGGCGGTGACTTCCTGGTCGGCGAGGTGGACAAGCGGGTCGTCGCGATGGGCGGGCTGAAACCCGTCGACACGGCCACGGCCGAGATGTGCCGGCTGAGAGTGCACCCGGAGTTCCAGCGGCGCGGCTACGGTGCGGCCATGCTGCTCGCACTCGAACGGCGCGCGGTGGAGCTCGGCTTCGAACGCGTCAGAGGCGACACCACGCTCAACCAGGAGGCCGCCCTGGCGCTCTACGAGCGAGAGGGATGGCGCGAGCTCTCCAGACAGCGGGTCGGCGACCACACTGTCGTCTACCTCGAAAAACGCCTGGCCCCTCCGGCGGTCATCGAGCTCTGAGGCTCCCGGCGTACGGCCCCATCCAACCCCTCCTGGGGCCGCTTTCTCCCCTTCCCGGTGATCTTCCCCGGGCTCCCGGCGTGACTTCACCGCCGACATTCCTTCCGTCACCCGCAGTACGCGACGACGCCGGTTCTGGCGTCCGCGGTATGGATGTACAAACCCGCGGGTGAGGCTCTTAACACCGAGGTGTAGAGGAACCTCACCGGCTGCTCCCTGTACATCAGTGGCTGCGAATAGTAGTGAGATGCTTTTGCCATGGCAGTCGTGCCCGCTCCTCGACCCCTCCTGGGAGCCGTGCTTCTGTTGTTCGTCAGCGCCGCTTGGGGGTCGGCGTTCCCGCTGATGAAAGATCTCATCCACCGGTTGCCGGTGGAGGATCTGCTCGCCGAGCGCTACCTGATCGCCGCGCTCACCCTCCTCGTCATCAGGCCGCGCTGCCTTCGGGGGCTGCCGCGCAGGACCTGGATCTACGGGGTCGTTCTCGGGGTCATGTTCGGGCTCGGTCAGGCCGGTCAGGCCGTCGCGCTGCACGGCCTGCCGTCCTCGCTGTCGGGGTTCGCCGTCGGCTGCAGCGTGGTGATCACGCCCATCCTGGCGCTCGTCCTGTTCAAGGTGAGAGTGCCGCGCCGGATCTGGGCGGGGGTGGTGCTCGCGCTGGCCGGGATGACCGTGTTCACGCTGCTGAGAGGGATGGAGGACCACGAGGTCTCGGTGCCGGCGCTCGGGGTCACGCTGTCCGCCGCCGCCCTCTACTCCGGCCACACGCTGCTGCTGGCGCAGTTGTCCAAGCGGGGTGAGACCTTCCACGCGTACGCGCTGACGGTGATCCAGCTGTTCACCATCGGGCTGCTCACCGGGGTCGTCGCCGTCCGCGACGGGGTCGTGCTGCCGTCGGGAGGGTCCGACTGGCTGATCCTGGGACACCTGGCCGTGGTGTCGTGCGCGCTGGGGTTCCTGGCCCGCTCGTACGGCCAGGCGCACGTCACGGCCGTGCCGAGCGCGATCCTCATGTCGTCGCAGCCGCTCTGGGTGGCCGCGATCTCGGTGATCTGGTTCCACGAGCCGATCGGCTGGGGCATGGTCGTCGGCGGGGGGTTGATGGCCGGCGCGATGCTGCTCGCGCTTCCCGCGAGGACCGCCGCGCTGGGAAAGGAGCGCACCCGCGCCAACCACGCCCTCCTCATCGTCGCCGCACGGGCGGCCAGGACGCTGGCCGACCTGAGGATCAAACGTGAGGACCCGCTGCCGCTCGGCGGCAGCCAGACGCCGTATCTCGACAGAGGGGCCTGCGTGAACGCTGAGACCTGCCCGTGGCACACGCGCTCGCTCAAGGGCGGCGGGGAGCCCAGCCTGGAGCGGCTGATCGAGCGGGCCACGATCATCGTCCGGGCGAGGAACCTGCCGGGGCCGGGGTGCTGCCGGTCGGTCACCCTGCTCGGCCGGTGCCTGTGCGAGCTGATGGGGGAAGCCGAGCAGGCCCGGACGAAAGCCCTCCCACGTTGGTTTCGGCCCCAATAGCTTACTGGTGTCAATCAAAAGGCAACCGCTTTTTGCGGCGTAACCTCCCACTTATTCACCATAAATCTTGATATTCGGCGGGGCGCACTAATAATGGGAAAATAGCCCCAGTGGGAGAGGTATGTCATGAAGCGCATCATTGTCCGCAAGCCTGGAACCGCGAGGCTGGCGGGGACCTCCAGCGTCCTTCACAAGGGGTGACCGAGGCAAGGTCCCATCTCAGAGTTGAGGGCGAAGCACCCGCTCAATGGGGGGCCGTACGGCTGCTGACACCGTTGATCGACGGACATCGCCGGCCGCGCGGCCCCTACACTGTCGCCGCCGCCCTGCTGCGTCACCTGGTGCCGCAGGTTCTGGAAGGGGACGGGGACCTGGTGGCGGCGCACGACATCGAGATCCGTGCCGCCGCGCCCGAACTGGCCCCTCTCGTACCGCTCCGGCGGGCCACGATCGACGCCGGGCTGCCTGAGGACGAGCGCATCCTCGTGCCCGCGCCTCGCCGTACGCTGCGGCTGGCCAACGGGCTCGCGGAGTTCTTCAGGGACGCCGTACGCCCCGGGCGGGCGATCGCCGTGTGCAACGGCGCCGAGGCCGACCCGACGGACACCGAACTGCTGGACGTCATGATGCGGCGGATCCCGCCGGACCTCCTCACGATCATGCTCTACTCCGGCGGCCCCGACCCGCCGCCCGACACTCGAAGCGCGGACGAGCTCTGGGCCCTGGTGGACCGGTGCATGCGCGACGGATTCCTGCACGCCGCCGTCGAACTGGGGGAGCGCGGCATGGCGCGCACCGAGCCGGGCGGCGAGCACTGGTGGCGCTTTGCGCAGCGCACCGCGACCGCGCTGGGCGGCCTCGGCCGTACCGACGACGCCCAGGCGATCTGGGACGGGGTGCGCGCGGCCAGCCAGGATCCGGCGATGCACGCCGCCAGCGCGTACGGCACCGCCATGCTCGACGCCCGCCACCCCGACCCCGCACGCCGTGACCTGGGCCGGGCCCGGCGCTGGATCAACGAGGCCATCGCCATCTCCACCCTGCTGCCGGAGCCCCTGGACCGGGCGTTCAAGCTGGGCTTCGACCTCAACGGCCTGGCGCTGATCGAGCTGCGGCACGGCCGGCCGGGCGCGGCGCTGTCGCTGGTCGAGTCGGCCGTCGAGCTGGCGCGTGAGCTGCGGGAGCGGCATCCGCTGCACCGGATGGTGCTGCTGGCCAACCGGGCCCAGCTGCTGGCCGCGCTCGGTCACGTCAAGGAGGCGATGGAGGACTACGCGGCCGCGATCGCGCTGGACCCGGCCTTTCCCGACTACTACCTGGAGCGGGGGAACCTGCTGTTCAAGCTCGGGCGGCACGAGGAGGCGCTGGCCGACTTCGAACGGGCCATGCGGGCCGGGCCGCCGCTGCCCGAGGCGTACTACAACCGGGCGGAGCTGCACACCGTGCGGGGTGACACCGAGGAGGCGCTGGCCGACCTGGGACGGGTGATCGAGCTGGACCCGTCCTACCTGGACGCGTACATCAACCGGGCCGGGCTGCTGGCCGCGGCGGGCCGCGACGAGGAGGCCCTGGCCGACGTCGTGGCCGGGCTGGTCCTGGAGCCCGGCAACCCCCACCTGCTCACGGTGCTGGGGCAGCTGGAGACGGCGGCGGGGCGGCTGGCAGCGGCGGGGGAGGCGCTGGACCGCGCGGTGGAGCGCGCGCCCGGGCTCGCCGCCGCCTGGGGGAACCGGGGGGTGCTGCGGTACGCCGCCGGGGACCTGGAGGGGGCGGTCGAGGACCTGAGCCGGGCCATCGAGCTGCAGCCCGAGCCCGACCTGTACACCAACCGGGCCGTCGCCCTGCGCGCGCTCGGCCGCGCCGCCGAGGCCGACGCGGACGAGCGGCGGGCCGATCGCCTCTCCTGACGACCACCTGTGGCGATGGGATTATTGGGTTATGCGGGGGCGAATGGGGCGGGCGGCCGCGGTGTGCGCCGCTCTGGGGGTGCTGTGGTGGGCCAGCGTGCGCCTGGCCTGGGCGAGCATCGGCTGCGAGGACTGGGGGTGCCTGGCACCCGCCGTCGGCGTCGTGGTGGTGATCACGCTGGCCCTGATCGCCGGGTTCGCGCTCGTGCTGGAGCGGGTGGACGTACGGCCGGGGCGGCGGGTTGCGCTGGTGGCGGGCGGGGTGCTGGTGGTGTTCAGGCTCGTCGGCGAGGCGCTGCCGTCGTGGACGTCCTCGCTCGCGCACGCTGTCACGGCCGGGGCGGTCTTCGCCGGGGCGGGGGCCGTGGCGGCGTTCGTGACGGAGCCGGGGGTGGCGCGGCGGTGGAAGGTGGTGACCGCGCTGGGGGTGGTCGCGCTGGTGCCTGCCGCGCTCGTCGTGTCGTGGGCGCGCTTCGGCGCCTGAACGGGCTGGGTCATGAGCAGGCTCTTGCCGATCACGGCGCGCTCGACGGCCTGCGCGCGCCGGGGGCGACCGAACTGCCCGGCGACCCGCCGAGCACGGAGTGCTACGAAGGCCGCTGGGGCCCCTCCGTAGGTCTACGGTGGGGGCGTGGGCTTCAACGACCTGCTCAAAGACCTCGATCACAGCGCCAGCGTCCAGGCGGCGGGCATCAGACGCGGCTACGGCGGGCCGCCCGCCCGCACGGTGGGTGTCACCGTGGGGCTGGCGCGGCTGCGCTGCGCCTCGCTGCTCAAGCCCCTGTACGCGTGGGTGAGCGCGGCCCACATCCCCGACGCCGAACGGTGGCGGCGGCACGCCGAGCCCGCCGTGGTCGTGTCCTCCAACGCCGACACGCTCAACCTGTGGCTGGCCGTCGGCCCCCGGGTCATCCTCGACGACCTCCGCAGCCGCACCGGCATCGCCTGGTCGCCGCCCAACGGCGACCCCTCGCGGTTCGGCTCCGTGGAGGTGGCCGCCGACGAGGTCGCGATCGCGTACGCGGTGCTCGCCCAGGCCGCCGTCGCCGGTGACCCGGTCGCGGAGACCATCCTGGGGTGGATGCGGCAGGTCAGCGCGTCGCAGGCGTTCGGGGCCCGGGAGGCGATCCGCTCGCCCGGGGCCGGGGTCAAGAGCGGCTGGTACGGCGCCCCCGACGAGACCTGCCTGCGTACGCACACCGTGGCCGTGCTGCCCCGGGGCGGCACCCGGGTGGCGGTGGCCGTGGGGATGACCGCGCTGCCGTACACCGACCTGCGGGAGCGCGAGGCGTACGTCGAGAAGGTGAGCAAGGGCGTGCCCGTGGAGCCCGACCACGAGAAGGTGGCGGGGCGGCTGCTGCGCGGGCTCCTGGTGACGACGCTCGACGAACTCGGCCATTTCCGCGACGGCCCCCACGCTTGAGACCGGCTCCCCCGGCGTCCCCGCGCACCGCTGGATCGCGGTGCCGCTGGAGTCGAAGACGACGATCTCCCGGAAGAGCCGTTCGATCTCGGATTGTGTGAGCATGAGCACGGTCGGGATCGTTGCCGGGTCTGGGGGTTGGCGTGAAATTTACTGTTTTGGGCGGATGTGGGGCTTGGCCTGCGGCGGCGCAGGCGTGCAGCGGATACGTGGTGGAGGCCGAAGGATTCCGCGTCCTCGTCGATCCCGGCTATGCCACGCTGCCGAGGCTCCTCGGTCGCATGCGGGCCGACGAGGTGGACGCGGTGCTGGTCACCCACGGCCACCCCGACCACTGCGCCGACCTCAACCCGCTGCTGCGCGCCCGCGCCCTCGCCGACGTCCCCGCTCCCGCCCTGCCGGTGTACGCGCCGCCGGGCGCGCTGGACGCGGTCCTGGCGCTGGACAAGCCGCGCATGCTGGCGGGCAGCTTCGTGACGCGCGATCTGGCGCCCGGCGTGCCGTACGAGATCGGTCCGTTCCGCCTGGACGTGTTCGACCTGCCGCACCACGTGCCCAACGCCGGCCTGCGGCTGAGCGCCGGAGGTCGTGTGATCGCCTACACCGGTGACACGGGGCCGTCCCCCGAGCTGGTGGTGCTGGCGGAAGGAGCGGACCTGCTGGTGGCCGAAGCGACCTATCCGGAACGGGTCCCAGAAGAGGACGCGCCGTACCTGTCCAGCGCCCTGGACGCGGGCCGCACCGCGGCCTCGGCGGGCGTGGCCCGCCTGCTCCTCACCCACCTGTGGCCCGACACGTCCCCGGCGCTCGCGCTGCAGGCCGCCGCGAAGTCCTATGACGGCACGCCGGCGGTCGCCGCCGAGGGCATCACGCTGGACCTGTGACGACGTCTCACCGCGACGTGAGCCGCTCGATCACCTTCGCCAGCTCGGGCGGCTCCACGTTGCCTGGCAGCTCCTCGGCCCAGGCGTAGCCCCGGTAGACCACTCGCTCCTCCTCGGTGAGCTCCCCGGGATCCACCTCCGGCCGCGCCTCCTCGAAGGTGGCCAGGAAGAACGGCTCGGTCTTCACGTACCGCACTCCCAGCCACGAGAAGTCGCGCTCGACCTCGACGAACCGCTCCCGCACCGCCGAGCCCGGCAGCCCGGTCTCCTCGCCCAGCTCCCGCCTGGCCGCCTCCAGCGCCGTCTCGCCGGGGTCGATCCCGCCGCCGGGCGGCTCCCAGATGTCCAGGCGACTGATGGGGTCGTACCAGTGCATGAGCAGCACCCTGCCGTCGCGGTCCAGGCAGACGACCCGAGCCGCAGGCCGGTCGCTGATACCCGCTTGCCCCTCTATGGCTCCCACCGGCCCGACGTTACTCCTGGCGTTCCTCCTCCAGCACGAGCCCCAGCAAGCCGGGGAAGCGATGATCGAACTCCTCGTGGCGCAGGCGGTTGAGCCGCCGGGCGCCTTCGTCGCGCTGCTCCAGCAGCCCCACGTTGCGTAACACCGAGAAGTGGTGGCTGAGCGTGGACTTGGCCACCGGCAGGTGGGAGAACGTGCCGCAGGCGCGCGTCCAGTCGGGGACAGCCGCCAGCTCCCGCACGATGCGGCGCCGGATCGGATCGCCCAGCGCGTCGAGGGCGGCCTGCAGCGAGACCTCGATCGGGGATGTGTGCGTCAGACCGCGTGTCCTGTTCGACTGCGATCGAACATTGTTGTAGTGTTCCATCTCGATCGAACATTCTATGCGAGGGGAGCGGCCGTGGACATCGGGCGCGTCGGAGTGTGGCATCCCATGATCGGCACGGCCCCCGCCGAGGAGGTGCGTCGCGCGGCGGCCACGATCGAGTCGCTGGGCTACGGCTCGCTCTGGGTCAACGAGGGCAAGAGCAGCAAGGAGCCGCTCGTCATGTCCGCCGTCCTGCTGGCGGCCACCCGGCGCATCGCGGTCGGCACCGGCATCGCCAATATCTGGGTGCGCGACGCCACGGCCATGGCCGCGGGCGCGGCCGCGCTGGGCGACGCCTTTCCCGACCGGTTCCTGCTGGGCATGGGGGTCAGCCATGCCCCGCTGGTCACCGGCCGCGGCCACGACTACGCCAAGCCTCTGGCCGCGATGCGCGCCTACCTGGAGGCCATGGGCCAGGCCGACCGGACGCTGCCCGTGCCCCCGGTCCCGGCTCCCCGGCTCCTCGCCGCGCTGAGGCCCAAGATGCTGGAGCTCTCCAGGGACCTGGCGGACGGCGCCCACAGCTACTTCGTGCCGCCGGAGCACACCGCGCAGGCCCGCCGGATCCTCGGCCAGGGCCCGCTCCTGATCCCCGAGCAGGCGGTCGTCCTGGAGTCCGACCCGGCCCGCGCCCGCGAGATCGCCCGCGCCCACATGTCCTACTACCTGACGCTGCCCAACTACCTCAACAACCTGCGCACGCTGGGCTTCACGGACGACGACTTCGCCGACGGCGGCAGCAACCGCCTCGCGGACGCCATCGTGGCCTGGGGCAACGCCGACGCCATCACCAAGCGCGTGCGAGCCCACCTGGACGCGGGGGCCGACCACGTCGTCATCCAGCCCCTCTCCCCGGACGTCCCGGACCTCGCCCACGCCCTGACCCAGCTGACCGACCTCGCGCAGCCCCTCGGCCTGTAACGCCCATCGGGGCGTTTGACCTCGAGTGGACTCCAACTCGTAGCGTGAGTGGCATGACAACGCCGCAACACAAGATCGGGTCGGGATTCGGGGCCAGGAGCACCGCGGACGACGTGCTCCACGGGATCGATCTCTCAGGAAAGCTGGCGATCGTCACCGGCGGCTACTCGGGCATCGGCCTGGAGACCACGCGGGCGCTCGCCCGAGCCGGAGCGCGCGTCGTGGTGCCCGCGCGCCGTCGCGAGGCCGCCGAGGAAGCGGTCGGGGGCATCGGCGGGGTCGAGGTGGACGAGCTCGACCTCGCCGATCTGGAGAGCGTACGGCAGTTCGCCGAGCGCTTCCTGGCCACCGGCCGCAGCGTCGAGATCGTCATCGACAGCGCCGGGATCATGGCCTGCCCGGAGACGAGGGTGGGCCCCGGGTGGGAGGCGCAGTTCGCCACGAACCACCTGGGCCACTACGCGCTCGTCAACCGCCTCTGGCCGGCCGTCGCCCAGGGCCGGGGACGGGTCGTGTCCGTCTCGTCGGCCGGGCATCGGCATGCGGGCATCCGGTGGGACGACGTCCAGTTCGAGCGGGGCTACGACAAGTGGCAGGCCTACGGGCAGGCGAAGACCGCCAACGTGCTGTTCGCCGTCCAGCTCGACGCGCTCGGCCGGGAGGCGGGGGTGCGGGCGTTCGCGCTGCACCCGGGCGCCATCCTCACGCCGCTGCAGCGCCACCTCCGCAAGGAGGAGATGGTCGCCGCGGGGTGGATCGACGAGGAGGGCAACGCCCTGGACCCCATGTTCAAGACCCCCGAGCAGGGCGCGGCCACCCAGGTGTGGGCGGCCACCTCGCCGCAGCTGGCGGGCATGGGCGGCGTCTACTGCGAGGACTGCGACATCGCCGAGCCGACCACGGAGGCCGTCGGGCCCGGGGTGCGCGACTATGCGATCGACCCGGAGCAGGCCGCCCGGCTGTGGGCGCTGTCCGCCGAGCTGACCGGGGTCAACGCCTTCGGCTAGCGCTTCATGGCGCCGTCGGCGATGGCGTCCGCGGCATTGCCGATGGCGACTCCGACGATCTCGAGGCGGCGTACCAGCTCCCGCCTCTTCAGCGCCTCCGCGGTCACCTCGCCCGAGAAGATGCGCGAGATCTCGTACTGGTACATCCGCCGGATCGACCCGCCCACCTTCTTCGCCTCCAGCGCGTCCTGGACCACGGCGGAGGGGCGGGAGGCGAGGTCGCGGACCGCGTTCTCCAGCGCTTCGATGCCGACGATGACCTGATCGAGCAGGGGAGTGAAGCGGATCTGGTCAGGGACCCGGTAGAGGTGGGACTCGCGGACGAAGTCCCGCAAGGAGTCCAGCACGTCGTCGATGGCGCGCGACAGCCGGAACAGGTCCTCCGGGTCGATCGGGGTGACCAGGGCCGTTTTGAGCTCCTCGACGAGGCGGGCGCGTTCCTCGTCGCCGATGTGCTCGATCGAGCGCATCTGCTCGTGCGCGCCCGTCCTGCCCACCTCGCCCCCGATCATGGCCATCGCCAGCCACGCGCCTTCCTTGGTGGCCCGGAGCTGGCCGAGCAGGGCCTCCGTGAGCGCGCTGTCCATGCGGCCGGTCATGAGGTTGCGGATGCGCCGCAGCCGTTTCATGGTCCGGCCGCCTTCGCGGAGCCGGGGCGGCACGTCATGGGCGGAGCCGCCCTCGACGAGTGCTTCACGTTCGCCGTCCCTTCATGAGAGTTCAACCCTGGCGATCGCCTTCACCAGTGCCGCCAGCCCCGCGCCCAGCAGGGTGCCGGCCGGCAGCGTCAGGAGCCAGGCCGCGACGATCTTGCCGGTGGCGTACCAGCGGACGCGGCCGCCGCCCCGTGCCACGCCCGCGCCGATGAGCCCGCCGGCGATGGCCTGGGTCATGCTCACCGGCATGCCCACGGCCGCGCAGGCGATCACCGCCGTGCCCGCGGCCAGCTCGGCCGCGACTCCATGCGGGGGCCGGGAGGCGATGAGCTCGCGGCCCAGCGTGCGGCCCGCCTTGGGGAGGCCGTACATGGTGCCGAGTCCGAAGAGGACGGCCACCAGCGACGTGTACGGGAGCGGCGCGCCCGAGAAGCCGAACATGATCATGAATACGGCCAGCATCTTCTGCCCGTCGTTGGCGGCGTAGGCGACGCTCTGCAGGAGGAACCCCACCTGGTGCCAGCGCCGCAGCCCGCGGGCCGTGATCGTGATCAGGAGCACCCGGACGAGCACCCAGCCCAGCAGCCCGCCTGCGAAGGGCGCCGCCACCCCGAACGCCAGCACCAGCAGCACCGAGCCCGGCGACACCGGCAGCCCCCAGCCCAGCCCCGCGCCAGTGAGCCCGCCGACGACGGCGAGCGTGAGGCTGGTCGGCAGGCCCTTCATGCTGAGCGCGGTCACCACGGCCAGCGCCGAGATCACCGCGACGGTCATCGCGATCCTGCCGCCCGGCGCGTGGAACGAGGCCAGCCTGGTCGTGAACGTCACCGCCACCTGATGCGTGACCAGCGGGACCGCCGCCGTCAGCACCACGAGCACGAGGATGCCGGTGGCCGGGCGCACCGAGGGCAGCTTGAGCCCGGTGGCGAGGAGGGCGCCCCCGTCGTTGACCCCGGACACGACGGCGAAGAGGCCGGCGACCACGATCAGTACGGCGACGTCCAAGGACCGCACTCCATCCCAAGCCGCGAGACAACCCGGGGTTGCCCCTCCCGAATCCGCGTTCCCCCCTGTCTACCCGGGATCGCATGGATGATGGACGATCGGGCGCGTAACGTGTGTCGGGTACTCTCTGTGATGGTCACCGGCCAGGATCAGCCCTGCGGTGACCGCCGATCCCACGCCCGTGAGAGTGAAGGCATGACCAGCCCCGCCGAATACATCCTGACGCTGTCCTGCCCCGACCGGCCCGGTGTGGTGGCCGCCGTCTCCGGCCTGCTGGCCCGGCACGGATGCAACATCATCGAGAGCCAGCAGTTCGGCGACCGGGCCGGGCAGCGCTTCTTCATGCGTGTCCAGTTCGCGGGGCCGTTGGGCGAGGACGAGCTCAACGGCGCCTTCGCGACGCTCGCGCCGGACTTCGCCATGGAGTTCAAGGTGCGCGACGTGGCCAGGAAGCCGCGGGTGCTGATCATGGTCAGCAAGTTCGACCACTGCCTGAACGACCTGCTCTACCGCGTCAGGTCCAAGGCCCTGGACATCGAGATCGTCGCGGTCGTCTCCAACCATCCCGACCTGCGGCCGCTCACCCAGTCCAACGGGATCGACTACCACCACCTGCCGGTCACCCCCGAGACCAAGGCGAGGCAGGAGTCCGAGGTGCTGGCTCTGGTGGAGCACTACCAGGCGGACCTGGTGGTGCTGGCCCGCTACATGCAGGTGCTCTCGGGCGAGCTGTGCGAGAAGCTGGCCGGGCGGGCGATCAACATCCACCACTCGTTCCTGCCGTCGTTCAAGGGCGCCAAGCCGTACCACCAGGCCCACAACCGCGGCGTCAAGCTGATCGGCGCCACGGCCCACTACGTGACCTCCGACCTGGACGAGGGGCCGATCATCGAGCAGGAGGTGGCCCGGGTCAACCACAGCCACTCTCCGGAGGATCTCGTGGCGATCGGCCGCGACGTGGAGTGCCTGGCCCTGGCCAGGGCGGTCAAGTGGCACGCCGAGCAGCGGGTCCTGCTGGACGGGCACAAGACGATCGTCTTCCCGCGCTAGCTACCCGTGATCACGAGCTTGCCCCGCACGTGCTCGTGGACCAGATCCCGGTACGCCCGTGCCGCCTCGGCCAGCGGGTAGCGGCGGCTGACGGTGGAAGGCAGCGTGCCTTTCACGGCGAGGGCGGCCACCTCGTCCAGATCGCCGGGACGGGCGTGGGTGTAGACGGTCTTGAAGCCGGTGGACGGGCCGGGGCTGGGGAAGGCGACGGTCAGCAGCGGGCCTCCCGGACGGACGACCCGCGCAGGCTCGGCCAGGGCCGGGCCGGGGAGCACCAGGTTGACCAGGGCGTCGACGCCGCCGGGGTGGCGGCGCAGGGTCTCGGCGGCGGTGTCCGCGGAGCTGTGGTCGATCGTCTCCGCGGCTCCCAGGCCGTGTACGTAGCTCTCGTCCGGCGGGATCGCGGTGGCGATCACGTGTACGCCCCGGGCCGCCAGTAGCGGCACGACGGCTCCGCCCACCCCGCCGGCCGCCCCGATGACCAGCGCCTTCGTGCCGGGCGCGAAGTTCCCCGCGCGGAGCAGCGGAAGGGCGGTCAGGGCGGCGATGGGCAGGGCGGCGGCATGCTCGACGGGAAGGCCGGCCGGCCGGTGCGCGAGGGCCGGCGTGTCGGCGTCGAAGATCGCGTACTCGGCCATCGTGCCGGTCGTGAACGACGGCGGCGAGGACGTCAGGCCCGCCATGCTCCCGGCGGCCCGCGCCAGGCCGAGTCCGAATATTTCATCACCTGGGGAGAATCGGGCCACGCCCGGCCCGACGGCCGTGACCGTGCCGGCGAAGTCGCTGCCGAGGACGTGCGGGAACTCCAGCGGGGCCATCTCCCTGAACGCCCCGCTCACGAGCCGGACGTCGGCGGGGTTGAGCCCGGCCGCCGCGACACGGACCTGGATCTGGCCGGGGCCCGGCAGCGGGACGGGTACGTCCGCCACCTCCAGGACCTCCACCCCGCCGTAGCCCTTCGCCACCAGTGCCTTCATGGGAACCTCCAACTAAACGGACCGCTCGGTCAGGTTGAGCATAATATGACCGTGCGGTCCGGTTGCGGTAGGGTCCTGATGTGGCGAATGTGCGGGCGGACGCGGTGCGTAACAGGCGGTTGCTGCTCGACGCGGCGGCGGCCGAGTTCGCCGAGCACGGCACGGAGGTCTCGATCGCGCGCATCGCGGCGCGGGCGGGGATCGGCAAGGGCACCGTGTTCCGGCACTTCGCCACCAAGGAGCAGCTCATGGCCGCGATCTTCAGCGACCAGCTGGAGTCGCTGGTGGCCAGGGGAGAGGCGCTGCGCGAAGGGGCGGACTCCGGGGCGGCGCTGCTGGAGTTCATGGCCGCCGGGGTCGAGCTGCGCTCGTTCTGCCAGGCGTTCACCCCGGCCCTGCGCGAGGATCCGCAGATCAGGGCCGCGAGCGATCGGCTGGTGGCGGTCGCCCGGTCGCTCACGGACCGGGCCTGCCGTGACGGGTTCGTACGGGACGACGTCACGGGGCACGACGTCGTGCTGCTGATCAATGCCGCCTGTCAGGCGGTGGCCCCGCTGGGCGACGCGGTTCCGGGGCTCTGGCGGCGCTACCTGAGCATGATCTTCGACGGGCTGCGCCCCGAGGCCGCCCATCCGCTGCCCGTCCCTGCCCCCGATTCCCTGACCCCCGGCTGAGGCCGCCCGGCGCTCGCGGCAGGCGTCACGCAGGGCCGCGGCACGGCGCCGGGGTGGCCTCGATCATGGCCGGCCCCAGCGCGCTCATGCCGTCGAGGTTACAGACCGGTGTGGCGGGCGAGGAAGGTGAGCGTGTCGGCCGACAGGTCGACCGACCTGCTCACCGACCGGGCGCCGTGCCCCACCTCGGCCTCGTTGCGCAGCAGCACCGGGCGGTCGCCGGTCGAGGAGTGCTGCAACGCCGCGCACAGCTTCCACGCGTGCAGCGGGTGCACGCGCGTGTCGGACTGGAAGACGGTGAAGAGCGTGGCGGGGTAGTTCACCGACTCCTGGACGTGGTGGTAGGGCGAGTAGCCCAGCAGCCAGCCGAACTGCTCGGGGTCCTCGACGGTGCCGTACTCGACGTTCCAGGTGGCGCCGAGCCCGAACTGCTCGTACCTGACCATGTCGAGCAGCGGCGCCGAGCAGACCACGGCCGCGTACAGCTCCGGCCGCTGCGTCAGCGCGGCGCCCACCAGCAGGCCGCCGTTGGAGCCGCCGGAGATGCCGAGCTGCTCGGGCGTGGTCACGCCGGTGGCGATGAGGTGCTCGGCCGCCGCGTGGAAGTCGTCGAACACGTTCTGCTTGTTGCCGAGCATGCCCGCGCGGTGCCACTCCTCGCCCTCCTCGCCGCCGCCGCGCAGGTTGGCGATGGCGTAGACCCCGCCGGCCTCGACCCAGGCCAGGATCGACGCCGAGTAGCCGGGGGTCATCGACAGGCCGAAGCCGCCGTAGCCGTACAGGATGGTGGGGCGCGGCCCGGGCGTGTCGTCGGCGGGGGAGATGATCAGCATGCGGACGTCGGTGCCGTCCTTGGACTGGTACACGACCTGCGAGGTGCGCACCGGGGGCACCTCGACCGCGCCCGGGGAGGCGGCCCAGAGCGTGGTCTCGCCGGTCCTGGCGTCGTAGCGCTGGACGGAGGGCGGCCTGGTGTTGTCGGTGTAGCCGAACCACGCCTCGTAGCCGCCCTCGGGGCGCTCGGAGAGGCTTCCGACGGAGCCGAGCCCCGGCGTGGGCACCTCGCCGACGCGCTCGCCGGTCTCCAGGTCGTGGACGGTGATCTCGCTGATCGCGTGGCGGGTCCAGCCCACCAGGATGACCGGGCGCTCCAGGTCGTCGAGGATCGCGAAGTCGTTCAGCACCGCCTCGGGGTCCTCGGGGATGAGGTCGCGCCAGGTCTCGAAGCCCGGCTCGGCCGGGTCGGTGACGCACACCCGGGCCCTGGGCGCGTCGCGGTCGGTGTGGACGTAGAGCCTGCCGTCGCGGCCGAACAGCAGCCCCGCCTGCGCGTCCACGCCCTCCTGCACGACCCGCAGGTCCGGCCGGTGGGCCGGGGACGCGGTCAGGTCGGCCACCCAGAGGTCGTTGCGCGGCGCGGTGCCCTCGTGCGCCGAGACCTGCAGCCAGCGGCCGTCACGCGAGACCGAGACGCCGTAGTAGTTGGTCATCTTCAGCCCCTGGCCGAAGATCATCACGTCGTCCTCGGTGGAGGTGCCGACGCGGTGCAGGTAGACGCGGCGGTGGAACTGGGTCTCGTTCTCCGGGACCTCGGTGCTGGGCAGCCTGCGGACGTAGAAGTACGCCTCCCCGCCGGGCAGCCACGCGATGGGGGAGTAGCGGCAGCGGTCGATCGGCCCCTCGACGCGCTCGCCCGTGGTGACGTCCATGACGTAGAGGATCGACTCCTCGTTGCCGCCCACGGAGATCTGGTACGCCAGCAGCCGCCCCTCCTTGTCGGGCTGCACGGCGTCGAGCGTGGTCAACCCCGACGGGTCGATCTCCATCGGGTCGATCAGCGCCCGCTCGGTCCCGTCGGGCTCGACGACGTAGTAGACGGCGTGCTCCTGGTCGGGCGTGCGGCGGCTGAAGAAGTGGCGGCCACCGCGCCACGCCGGCGCGCCGACCGAGCCGGACCTGAGCAGCTCGGCGATGCGGCTCTTGAACCGCTGCGGCCCGCTGCCCCTGCTGAACAGCTCGGCCTGCTCCTGCAGCCACCCCTTCGTCTCGGGACTGTCGGGATCCTCCAGCCATCGATAAGGATCCGGCACGGGCGTGCCGTGCAGGGTGTCGACGGTGTCTTCGCGGCGTGCGGTCGGGTACGGCTCCTGCTTCATGCTGGGAACCCTACTGCCAAAGGACATGCGTAAAGCGCTGGTGAAGCGGGCATAAAACGTAACGTGTGTCCCTCTGGTCCATTCCGGTTGGAGGATATTTGGGGTGGCGGGGACCGGGGTGCAAACGCCAGACTTGGTGACAGGACGGTGCCGTGGTGACCATCCGCTGGACCGTCCGGCGGAGGTCCACGTGACGGAAGCACAAGTGCCCCAGGAGGGGCCGACAGTCGGGACATGCCACGGCATGTCCCCTTTGATACGCGCGCAGCAGGGAGAGGCCCCATGATGCGCCAGGTCCTGCTGCTTAATGCCACCTACGAACCGCTGACCACCCTTTCCCTGCACCGGGCCGTCGTGCTGGTGCTGCGGGAGAAGGCCGACGTCGTCCACCGTGACGGCAGGGGCGCGGTCCTGCGCTCCGCCAGCCACACGCTCGACGTCCCCTCGGTGATCAGGCTGAGAAGATATGTCCGCATCCCCTACCGGTCCCGCATCCCGCTGACCAGGGCCGCCCTCATGAGGCGCGACGACTACCGCTGCGCCTACTGCGGGCAGCGGGCCGAGACCATCGACCACGTCATCCCGCGGTCCCGGGGCGGCACCCACACCTGGGAAAACTGTGTCGCCTCCTGCACCACGTGCAACCACAGGAAGGCCGACAAGTACCTGGAGGAGCTGGGGTGGACGCTGCGCTTCAGCCCCGCGGTGCCACGGGGCGCTCACTGGAGGCTCATCGGCGCGTCGCTGATCGGAGACCCCCAATGGGCGCCTTACCTCGAGGCCGCGGCCTGAGATATCGCTTTGTAAGGGGTGGCCACCGCCTGACACCATGAGCAGGCATGTGGACCTTCACCTCAGATGTTGAGGAGTACGCCGCGGTCGCCGAGCCCTTCCTGCTCGGCGACCCGGTGCGCAACACGGTCGCGTTGACCGTCCTCGCCAACCTGCGCGCCGGCATGCCCGCGAAGGATCCCCGGTTCGGCTGGTGGACGGTCGACGGCGAGGTTCGCGGCGCGGTCTTCCACACCCCGCCGCACCCGGTCGGGCTCGCCGACATGCCCTTGGAGGCCGTCGAGCCGCTCCTGGCCGCCCTCGGAGACCCCGCCGAGGTCGTGGGCAGGGTGGAGCTGACCTCCGAGGTCAAGCGGCTGCTGGGGGCGCCTGGGCGGCTGGTGCCCGAGCGGCTCTACCGCTTGGGGGCGCTCGCCGTCCCCGGCACGCCCGGACGCGGCAGGCTCGCCGCCCCCGCCGACTTCCCGCTGCTGGTCAGCTGGTACCAGGCGTTCGCCGAAGAGGTGCGGATGGGCATGGGCGACGACGTGGTCGAGTCGGTCGCGCGGCGGGTGGCGGCCCGCGAGCTGTTCGTGTGGGAGGCGGGTGAGGCGCCGGTCTCGCTGGCCGCGCTCTCCCCGGCGGTCGGCGGGGTCTGCCGCATCGGGCCCGTCTACACGCCGCCCTCGTGCCGCAGGAACGGCTACGGCGCCGCGGTCACCGCGTACGCCAGCCAGGTCGGCCTGGCCGAGCGCTGCGACCAGGTGGTGCTCTTCACCGACCTGGGCAACCCGACGAGCAACGCCATCTACCAGTCGATCGGCTACGTGCCCGTGTCCGACTTCGAGCACATGACTTACGATGGTCCGCGTTCAGCGGGCCATCGCAGCTAGCAGGAGTCTGCGGCTACTCTTAGGGTCATGCCGCGTTATGACTTCCGCTGCCGCGCCTGCGGCTCCACGTTCGAGGTCTCCCGTCCCATGTCGGCCTCCGACGACCCGGCCACCTGCCCCGACGGCCACGACGACACGGTGAAGCTGCTGTCCACGGTGTCCATGACGGGCGGCGCGGCCGCTCCGAAGGCGAGCGGGGGCGGCTGCTGCGGCGGAGGGTGCTGCTCGTAAGACGGCCTGTGACGGCCTAGAACACCTGGGCGGCGGTGAAGGTCGCCTGCGAACGCGTCAGCTCCTCCACCGCCAGCTTGGCGAGCCGCTCGACCGTGGCGATCCCCGTCTCCATGGTCGGGCTGCGCTCCGACAGCACCGCGATGAGCACGTCGTGGCCGTCCACGCCGAGCCGGCCCACGCTGTTGATCGTCCACAGCCCGTCGTGCGCGTCCACGGGCAGCCAGCCGTTCTTGAGCGCCACGTCGCCCCCGGCCGAGCTGACCCCCCACGCCTGCGACGGCTCCACGGACGACATGAGCTTCAGCGCGTAGCGCCGGTCGGAGGCCGGCAGCGGCCCCGCGGGGTCCGTGAGCCACTCCAGCACCTTGACCTGGTCGGACGGCCGGCTACGGGTCGTTCCCCAGTACAGCCCGGGCCCCGGCCACGTCTGCTCGACGCCGAGCCGGCGCAGGACCCTGGTGAGCCCCTTCTGGCCGCCGACCGTCAGGTAGAGCTCGTGCGCGCAGTCGTTGTCGCTCTCGCGGATCATCTTGGAGGTCAGCGTGCGCTCGTACGCGCTCAGCTCGCCCTGCTTGCCCAGCAGGAACGCCAGCAGGATGTCCATCTTCGCCACGCTGGCCAGCACGAACGGCGTGCGCTCGCGGTAGGAGTACCTGGCGCCGGTCGTGCGGTCGTAGACGGCCAGCGCCGCGCGCCCGGGGCGTTCGCGCAGGTATTGGTCCAGCGTGCGGTCGAGAGCGCGCCGCGCGGCAACTGGCAGCACGCTCTCGACGACCACCCCGCCCGGCTGCCCGAAGGAGGCGGCCTGAGGCGGGACGACGGTTGACGGGTTTGCACAGCCGGCCACGGCCAGCAGGGCAACGACGAGCGAGATCCCCCGAACGCGCATGTGCGGGAGCCTGCCAGCCGCCACCCCAAAGGCCGGGGGCGCGGAAGGTCAAACGCCGGTCAGTTTCCTAGGCGGCCCTGGGGCGCTTGCGGCGCTGGAACGGGAGGAACCGGTCGGCCAGGTGCGGACGGGACGGCGTGAGCGTGGGTTCGACCGCGATGATCCGGTCGAACCGGAACGCCCTGATCCCCCGGCGCATCCTGCACACGCCGACCAGATACCAGTATTCGCGGTGGACCAGGCACGTCACCGGCTCGACGTCGCGCGAGGTGATGATGCCGGAGGCGTCGCGGTAGTGGAGGCGGATCATGAGACGGCTGGTGATGGCGTCGGCCATGAGTCTGGCTCTGGAGGCGACCTCGACGGGCAGCGGCTCGGTCAGGGTCGTGAGCGTGGTGGCGATGACGTCGTCGTCGAGCTCCAGGTGCTCGAGTGCGTGTTGCAGGCCGCGCCGTGCGGTGACGGCCTGCGGGCCCGATCCGAGGTGAGCGAGGGAGAGGGCGAGGGCGGCGATCTCGGCGGTCGTCAGCGGGCGAGTATCGTGCTTCACGACTGTCGTCATACCCCAATATTAGAGACGACGACCGACATTTTTCGAAAACCTGTGCGGCAGGCAAGCTCCTTGTCACCTACCGCACAGTGAGTGTTCTCTGGCCGTGCTGCGCCGGCGGTCCTGTGATGGATGTCCTCGCTGCGCTGCGGATCCATCACAGGCTTACCAAATCAGCGCGACAGCTGGGACAGGTCGCGCGAGGCGCCCGTGGAGGCGGACGTGGTCATCGCCGCGTACGCCTGCAGGGCCGCGCTCACCGGCCGGTTGCGGTCGCGCGGCCGGTATCCGCCCAGGTCGGCCAGGAGCCGCTCGCGCCGCGCGGCCAGCTCGGCCTCGGGCACCCGCAGCTCCATCGACCGGTTGGGGATGTCGATGTCGATGATGTCGCCGTCCTCGACCAGCGCGATCGCGCCGCCCTCGGCGGCCTCGGGCGAGGCGTGGCCGATGGACAGGCCGGAGGTGCCGCCGGAGAAGCGGCCGTCGGTGACCAGCGCGCAGGCCTTGCCGAGCCCCCTGCCCTTGAGGAAGGACGTCGGGTAGAGCATCTCCTGCATGCCGGGACCGCCCTTGGGGCCCTCGTAGCGGATGACCACCACGTCACCCTCCTTGACGCGCCCGCCGAGGATGCCCTCGACCGCGTCGTCCTGCGACTCGAACACCACCGCGGGCCCGCTGAACTTCCAGATCGACTCGTCCACGCCGGCCGTCTTCACCACCGCGCCGTCGCGCGAGATGTTGCCGTAGAGGACGGCCAGGCCGCCGTCCGCGGTGTAGGCGTGCTCCAGGTCGCGGATGCACCCGGCCGCGCGGTCGAGGTCGAGGTCGTCCCAGCGGTTGTCCTGCGAGTACGGCTTGACCGTGCGCACGTTGCCGGGGGCCGCGTGCCAGAGCTCGACGGCCTCGGGCAGCACCGTCGGCGACTTCGCGTCCCAGGCGGCCAGCATGTCGGCCAGCGAGCCGCCGTTCACGGTGGGCACGTCGCGGTGCAGCAGCCCGGCCCGGTCGAGCTCGCCCAGGATGCCGGGGATGCCGCCGGCGCGGTGGACGTCCTCGATGTGGTACTTGTTCGTGGCCGGGGCGACCTTGCAGACGCACGGCACCCGCAGCGAGATCTCGTTGATCTCCTTGAGCCCGAAGTCGACGCCGGCCTCGCGGGCGGCGGCCAGGATGTGCAGGATCGTGTTGGTCGAGCCGCCCATCGCGACGTCGAGCGTCATCGCGTTCTCGAACGCGTCGCGGGTGGCGATCGCGCGCGGCAGCACCGAGACGTCGTCGTCCTCGTAGTAGCGGCGGGTGATCTCCACGAGCTGGCGGCCCGCGTCCTCGAACAGCTTCTTGCGCGCCTTGTGCGTGGCCAGGATCGTGCCGTTGCCGGGCAGCGCGAGGCCGATGGCCTCGGCCAGGCAGTTCATGGAGTTGGCGGTGAACATGCCGGAGCACGAGCCGCAGGTCGGGCAGGCGCTCTCCTCCATCTCCAGCAGCGCGGCGTCGGAGACGGAGTCGTCGGCGGCGGCGATCATCGGGTCGATGAGGTCGAGCTTCTTGCCGGGGATCTTGCCGGCCTCCATGGGCCCGCCGGAGACGAAGATCGTCGGAATGTTCAGCCTGAACGCGGCCAGCAGCATGCCCGGCGTGATCTTGTCGCAGTTGGAGACGCAGATCAGCGCGTCCGCGCAATGCGCGTTGACCATGTACTCGACGGAGTCGGCGATCAGCTCGCGCGACGGGAGCGAGTAGAGCATGCCGCCGTGGCCCATCGCGATGCCGTCGTCCACGGCGATCGTGTTGAACTCCCGCGGGATCGCCCCGGCCTCCCGGATCGCGGCCGACACCACCTCGCCGACGTCCTTGAGATGCACGTGACCCGGCACGAACTGGGTGTAGCTGTTGGCCACCGCGATGATCGGCTTGCCGAAGTCGCTCCCGGCTACGCCGGTCGCCCGGAGCAGGGCCCGGGCACCGGCCATGTTCCTGCCGTGGGTGACTGTACGTGACCTGAGGGCGGGCATTGGGCATCTCCCATCGCTAGCGAGTCTTCACATGTTACGGCCACTGCCCGGCAACTGAGACACGTGTCCACACATCGGACGGTTGGTTACCGGATCGAGCCCGAAAAAGCAGCCGTCCGCGCCCGGACTCGTGTTACAGAGATCAGATGAGCAACGGGGCAGTCATGCTCGACGACCCCGCCAGGGTCGGCAACTTCATCCACACGATAGACCGCCTGTGCCGCAGACCGGCCAGGGGCGAGGGGGTGCAGGACTCGCCGCACGTCGCCAGGCAGCCACGGCTGGCCAGGTGGCGAGGGGAAGAGGACAAGAAGCAGCACGTCGAACGGATGGGCATCCCGCTGGTCCAGCTGAGCGAGGCGGGCGACTGGCCGGAGATCCTGGCGCCGCAGGACAGGCAGGCCACGCCCGTCATCTCGCGCGGGATCCCGCGTGCCCGCCCCGACATCCAGCCGGGCGAAAAGGTGCCGAAGATCCTCTCCCGGATCGTGTCCGCCCTGCGCGGCACGAGACTGCGCTTCCCGCGCTATCAGCTGACCGCCCAGATCGTCGAGCGGCTGGCCGAGTCGCACGGCAAGGAGGACCAGGCCCGCCGCGTGCTGCGCGAGTCCGACCGCAACTGGGGGTGGGGCGTCGACACCGCGGGCAGGGGCGCCGAACACGTCCCGTTCCCGCTCAACCTGCTGCTCAAGCTGTTACCCGGCTTCCTGCACGACCTGCGGCTCAGCGGGCGCGTGCCCGGACTCGGCGGGCGGTTCCGCTGGCTGCGGCGCGCGCTGTCGGACGACGGCTCCAAGGCCCCCGGCGTCGCCGCCCTGCTGGCCGACCTGGACCCGGCCGACGAGCCGGGCGTCGCGCGGCTGCTGCTGCGCGCGTTCATGGACGACCTGAGCGGGCAGTACCGGCGCTCCCCGCTGCACGTGCGGGGCGCGGGCCACGTCTTCTATCCGCTCCTGCTGCTCAACGAGCACGGCGAGGCGCTCGTCGAGCTCGTCGAGGAGCGGCGCGCGGACCTCGGCAGGTTCGATCCGGTCGTGGTGGTCTCCTACACGCCGGACGCCGTGCTCCTGGAGGACGACGAGGATTCGGTGTGGCGGCTCATCCGCTGGCGCCGCGAGCTGGTCACGGCCGAGGACCGCGACACGTGGCGGCGGGTGCTGGACACGCCGCTCACCATCTCGGCGCCGCCCGTGCCCGCCGACCTCACCAGGTACGACGTCGCCGACCCCGCCTTCGTGCCGCTCGCCCGCGTGGCGCCGTGGTGGTCGTCCTGGACGGCCATCGCGCTGTTCTGGATGGCCCTGGCGGGCGCCGTCGGCGCGTACGCGGGCCAGACCGCCGCCTGGCACCGCAACGCCTGCGCGACCGGCCTGTGGACGCCGTGGACGGAGAGCGGCAGGCAGCTGGCCGGCACCGAGTGCGTGGGCGTGGCCGAGCCCGACTACCTGTTCTCGCCGGGCAACACCGAGATGCGGCAGGTCCAGGCCGTGCTCCAGCAGGAGAACGAGCGGGCCGCGAAGCTGCACGAGGGCGGCGACCGGCCGTACGTGACGATCGCCTACCTCGCCGCGCTCACCTCCACGGACCGGGACACGCTGGCCGCCGCCCGCGAGGGCCTGGCGGGCGTCGCCATCGCGCAGAGGCGGCAGAACAACTCCGCCGGCGCCAGCGAGCCGCTGGTCCGCATCCTCCTGGCGAACGCGGGCGGCAGGATGGAGCACGGCTCGAGCATCGCCCGGCTGCTGCTGCGCCACCGCGACGAGGAGGCGCCCATCGTGGGCGTGGTGGGCCTGGACCAGAGCCGCCAGGAGACCGTCGCGGCCATCCAGGAGCTGGGCAAGGCCGGACTGCCCATGGTGGCCTCGACGCTGTCGGCCGACCGCCTCGTGAACGAGTCGCCGTTCTACTTCCAGGTCGCCCCGCAGAACTCCCGCCAGGCGTGGATGGCGGCCGCCTTCGCCGACTCGCTGGTCAAGAAGGGCGAGGTGAAGCGGCGGGCCCGGGTCTACTACTCGCACGACGTGACCGACTACTACGCCTCCAACCTCAGGGCCCGGGTCGTCGCCCGGATGGAGGAGCGCGGGTTCGCGGTGGAGGGGCTCAGGTTCACGCCCGTCGGAGGGGCCAAGCCGGGCCCCGACGACCGCAGCGACGACCCCTACGCGGGGGAGCCCAGGGACGCGGGGGTGTCGGCGTGCGGGTTCGACGGGCTGGTGTACTTCGCCGGGCGCGGGATTCCCGACTTCGCCGA
Source organism: Nonomuraea sp. NPDC003201 (assembly GCF_053590415.1). NCBI lineage: Bacteria > Bacillati > Actinomycetota > Actinomycetes > Streptosporangiales > Streptosporangiaceae > Nonomuraea > Nonomuraea sp. NPDC003201. The sequence goes on along the minus strand of NZ_JBSFTC010000019.1, from coordinate 5,440 downwards.
GTTCGTGAAGGGGGTGGCCGACAAGTGCGCGGACGCGCCGCCGACCATCCTCGGCGGCGACGACGTCACCAGGTACGCCGCGGACGTGCGCGTCAGATCGGCCGTCAGCGGCGTGGGCTACTACTACGAGTCGTTCGCCGCCGCGCCGAACAAGTGCGGCGAGCCGCAGCGGCACGACTTCTACGCGACCCTGTTCGCCACGTTCCCCTTCGAGTGCGAGGAGCCGGGGCCGGGGCGGACGCTGGACGGGCACGCCGCCCTGGCCTACGACGCCACGGAGACGATGATCACCGCCATCCGGCGGCTGGGCAGGGAGCGGCACCGCGTGCCGGTGAACTCGTACACCGTCTGGCGCCAGCTCGGCACGCTCTACACGCCCGACCAGAGCGGGCACGCCATCGAGGGCGCCACGGGCGCGCTCGACTTCGGCGCGGACTCGCCCCGGCAGTATCCCCTGGACAAGGCGGTGCTGATCCTGCACGCCAAGGGGGCCGAGCGGCCGACCCAGGTCGGCCTGTGCGGCGACGTCACCCGTTCCAGCCGGAGCGAGATCTTCCCGTGGTGCGCCTCGGTCCCGGAGATCTACCGCTAGGACGGCAGCCGTACGGCGGCGAGCTGGGTCGCCTGGGCCACCAGGCGGCCCTTGTCGTCCCAGACGTGGGCCACCTCGTCCATCCGGTCGCCGCCGACGTCCGTGGCCGCCAGCCGCACCCTGATCGGCCCGGGAGCGGGCAGCCTGCGGATGTACGCCGAGAGCTGGATCGTCGGCACCCACCCGGACAGGCCCAGGTCGAACGACACCGGCGGCACCGGGTCGAGCGCCACCAGCAGGCTCAGCGGGTCCCAGTCGGAGCCGTCCGCCAGCCGCTGCCAGCTCGCGATGACGCCGGCCCGGGTGGGGGCGCCGAACGCGAAGGACAGGTGCTCGGGGACGATGCGCTCCTCGACCACGGCCATCAGCGGCACCGTGAGGTCCGTGCCGGGAGGGTTGGTGGGAGCCAGGAAGCAGTTTTCCTCGGGCGGCAGCTCGACCGGCTCGTGCGAGGACCACCAGGGGCCGGTGTCGTCCAGCAGGCCGAGCGTGATGTGCGACTCGACGCGGATGCGGCCCTCCTGTACCAGCGCGGCCCTGACCTGGGCCACGCTCCTGCCGACCCGCAGCGTCTCCACCCGGGCCACGGCCTCGCCGGGCTCGGGCGGCTCGATGAAGGAGCCGCTGACGGCCGTCACGTGCGGGTGGCCCGCGCCCGCCGGGCTCTCGCAGGCGGCTCTGGCGAGCACGGCCAGCAGGTAGCCGCCGTGCAGCCGGTTGCCGACGCTCCACTGGGCGTCCAGCACGGCCCCGAACTCGCCTTCGCCTCGATCGGTCAAGGCGGTCGCTTCGCTAAAATTCCCCATTTTTCAGTAAATCCCTTCCCCAGGGTCCTCAGATTGACATCGTTAACCTGACGGCGTCAACCTGAGACCCATGACCACCAGACGCGTACGCGCCAGGCGCGGAGAGGGAGCGCTGCTGCGCGAGGAGATCCTGCGGGCCGCCGAGGACCTGCTGGCCGAGTCCGGCAGCGAGGACGCGCTCACGCTACGCGCGGTCGCCCTGCGGGCCGGCGTCTCCACGCCCTCCGTCTACCTGCACTTCGCCGACAAGGAGGCGCTGGTCGAGGCGGTCTGCCTGCGGGTCTGGGGAGAGTTCGGCCGGATGTTCAGGGAGAACCTGGGCGGCGACCCGTTCCTCGCCCTGGGCAGGTGCGGGCGCGCCTACGCCCGCTTCGCCCTGGAGCATCCGGTGCAGTACCGGGTGCTGATGATGCGGGCCACGGCCGGGCCGGGCGTGCCGCCGGCCGCCGCCGAGTGCTTCCGTCACATGGTCGACGCGGTCTCGGCCTGCGTCGAGACACGCGTGCTGGAGGGCGATCCCGAGGAGCTCGCGCTGGGCATGTGGTCGGCCGTGCACGGCTGCGTCTCGCTGCTGATCGCCCAGCCGTCGTTCCCGTGGCCGCGCGACAGGGAGGCGCTCATCGACCACATCGTCCGCGTCGCCGGGTTCGGCACCGCCGTGTACTCGCGCCTGCCGCAGACGCTCCCGCCGAGCGCGGACCTGGCCGCCGCCCTGGACGACTTCGGCGCGCGCCTGGCCTCGGGCGTGACCTCAGGCGTGGCCTCAGGCGTGGCCTCAGGCGTGGCCTCAGGCGTGGCCTCAGGCGTGGAAAAGCCCCGCGGGGACGAGCCCGGCGGGGCTGGGGAATGACCGTCGGCCCGGACCACGCCATATCGAACGGGTATGCCCGGGCCGGGGCCTAGTCTTCGCCGTAGCGGGCGGGCAGGACCTGGGCGGCGATGTCGAAGATCCGGTCGATCTCGCCGTCGGTCAGGGCCCGCTCCCGCTTGGTGATCCACTTGCGTGCGCGGTCGCCCTGGTAGACGTCCACGCCGCGGATGGTCATGATCTTCCACGGCACCGGCGGGCCGTAGATGGCGAGCGAGGGCACGACCGAGACCTCGCGGCCGAACGACTGGGTGATCAGCTCGCTGGCCTGCGACGCCTCCCACTTCGCCTCGGTGAGGCGGGCCTTCTTGTCGAAGGGGCCGTGGAAGAGCTTCTTGCCCATCTGCACCCGCACCGGGAGCCGCTTGTCCCACTTCTCGGAGTCGACCGCGTACACGCCGGTCGGGCCCACCACGAGATGGTCGATCTGGGCCTCGCTGTTGGGGATCGCCCTGGCGTGGAGCGTGCGATAGCCGGCGCGTTCGAGCTTGCGCAGCTGCGCCTCGGTACGGCGCTCCGCCACGGAGGTGCGCCGCCAGGCGGGCACGGACGAATGGGATCGCGAGCGATAGACCGCCTCGGCGACGGCCGCGATCACACCCGCGGTCACGCCCAGCCGCCAGTCGCTCACGAGGAAGCCCACCACCACCGCGACGCCGATCCCCACCAGCGCGCGGTTGCGCAGGCGGTGGAACTGCGGTTGTTGCAGCAGGCTACGCACGGACGCGCGCTCGATGGGCGCGTACGTGGAGGTGGGCGCCGAAGGCTTCGCGGCAGCGGTCTGCTCGCTCTCTGACCGGTCGCTCACCCAGATTGGTGACGCATTGTGACCGTCTTCACGCTGGATGTCGGAGTCCACGTAACTCACCGTAGCTCGGAGATCGGAACGATTCCTAGTGTTGCCCTGTCCATAGTTTTATGGCCCAGCTCATCGTGTTCCACGCATGTTTTCGGGGTATGTTCTACGTTCTTCTCTAGAGATGTCGTCTCAAAAAAGATCTTACCTGGTGGACACTCCCAGGTGGGGTCTGGCCCGCTGTCCACATCGGGATTACGTTCAAGATGTGCACAGCGCAGGCGAGATTCTGCTCTTTCTCATCGGGGTGTCGTTCGGGCTGTTCATCGTGATCAGCCTGCTGGTCCTGCTGCCGGGGCGCAGCGCGCAGCGCCGGGTGGAGTCCGGCCCGGTGTGGCTGGGCGGCCCGTCCAGGAGCGAGCGTGGCGTGAGCACCTCGGACCTGGTGCTGGCCGACCGGGTGGCGCACTGGGCGGACGTCCCGGAGCGCGACTGGGTGGCCGCCGCCGAGACGGCCGAGCCCGGCGGACACCTCGGCGGGGCTTCCGCGGGATGGTGATGTGACGATGCGAGGACTGACGGCCGCACAGGCCGACGACGTCAGGCGCGCCCTGCACACCGCCGAGCGGCGCAGCGGGCTGCGGTTCGGGGTGTTCCTGGGGGATCCGGTGGGCTCGCGCCGCCACTTCGCCGAACGCCTGCACGCGGCCCTGGGCGAGGAGGCCGGCGACGCCGTGGTGCTCCTCGTCGACCTGAAGGGCCGCGCGCTGGAGATCGTGACGGGCGAGAACGCCCGCAGGCGTCTGACGGACGGCTCCTGCCGGCTCACGGCGATGTCGATGGCGACGGCGTTCAGCGTGGGCGATCTGGTGGGCGGCCTCCTCTACGGCATCGGCGCCCTGGGGGAGCAGGCCACCGCCCGCCGCTAGAGGCGTTGGAGCAGGTCGACGATGTGCTCGCTGACCCCGCTCAGCAGCGTCGCGGGCTCGATGGGCGCGGTCGCGACGGCCGAGAACAGCGAGGGCAGCCCGGGCAGCGGGAACCCGTCGTCCCGCATGGCCGCGGCCCCGACGGGATTCTTGTCGAGGGCGGCGCGGCTGCGCTCCCAGGCGTCGAGCACCTCTTCGGGCGACGGCACCCCGAACCCGTGCCCCACCGGGGCCGCGTGCCGCAGCCGGACGAGGGGGGTGTCGGCGAAGGTGAGCGCCGTGCGGGCCCGGACGTGGAGGTCGGCGCGCGGCTCGGGCGCGATCCAGTCCATGGCCGTGCACGGGTTGCGGCAGGTGGCGACGCAGACGGCGAGCGCGCCGGCGACCTGGCTGTGCTGCCGGTCGAAGTACGCGCGCCAGCCCTCGCCCGGCTCCAGGGACACCCGCAGCGTCCGGTTGGTGGCGGACTGCTCGGACTTGGTGTGGTCGCACTCCCGGTCGCCGATCACGCCGAAACGGCTCCCCGGCGCGCTCAGCCCCTCGGGCCAGCGGGCCGGGTCGCCGGCGTGGCCGAGCTGGGGCTCGAAGGCCAGCAGCGGCAGGTATTCGCTGGCGATGTGGACCGCGGCGATCATCGGGCTCAGCTCCCGCCGGTGCCACCGTGCGGCGATCACCTCGAGCAGCAGGCCGTACGCGGGCCGCAGCGACTCCAGCGCCCCACGAGGCTGCTCGCGCGGCGTCTGCGGCATGTGACAGGCCCGGGCGCGCCGCCGCAGGTCGGCCGGGACACCCTTCGCCTCGGCCGCGAAGTCCTCGGCGTCGAGCGAGAGCAACCGGTGACCGAACTCGCAGACCTCGGCGATCTCCGCGGCCGGCGCGAGCGCGCCGAGATCGGCGAAGGCATAGCGGCGGGCCAGGGCGACGAGCAGGTCACGAGTCGAGTCCACCCGACGACTCTCTCACGATCGGCGAGCGGCTGAGGACACGCAAAAGACCGTCATCCCGGGCACGGGGAGCGGATGCACTGGATCTCGCCGGAAGAGTGGCTGATCGTGGGATCGGCGGTCGGGGGCTCCTCCGGACCGGCCGTGGTCGGCTCCGCCGTGGGCTCGGGCTCCGAGGTGGTCGGCGAGGGGGTGGGCGTCACGGTCGGGGTGGCGGAGGCCGAGGCGCTGGGGCTCGGCCCGTGCGTCACGCTGCCGGTCGCCGTCGGCTTGGGGGTCGGCGCGCGCCTGGCCGGGGGCGTGGACGGCTTCCTGGTGCTCGGCGAGGGCGGGGTGGCGGTGACCGAGGTGGCGTCCACGGTGGGCGACACCTCGTCGACGGTGGTCGCCGGGCCGGCCGGGCGCAGCCAGACGGACCCCGCCACCACCCCCGAGACGACCACCGCGACGGCCGCGGTGAGCACCGCCCGCAGCGTGCGGTGGCGGCGCGGCACGAGCGGCCGGT
>NZ_JBSFTC010000018.1:0-79865 GCF_053590415.1 Nonomuraea sp. NPDC003201 | reverse complement strand
GTCGAGGCCATCAGCAACGGCGTGCCCGCCTTCAGAAAGCCCAAGAGCAAGAACGCCGCCACCACGCTGCTGATGATGGGCCTGGTCGCGGCCTCCGACGTCGTGTACGTGCTCATCGGCCACCGGGCGGGCGCGGGCATCCTCATCGGCGGACGGCTGCACCCGGGGCGCAACGGCGCCGCCGGAGAGATCGGCACGCTGCGCCAGGTCGGCTGGGAGGACGCGGCCCGCGAGCTGGTCAAGGACGGCTCGGCGGCCGAGGTGTTCGAGGCGGCCCTGGCGGGCGACCGCGACGCGGCGCGGCGGGTCGACCGCTACGCCGAGAACCTCGCGATCGGCGCCTCGGCGCTCGCGCTGGCCATCGACCCCGACCTGCTGGTGCTGGGCGGCGGTCACTCGCAGGCCGGCGACGTGCTGCTCGAACCGCTCCGCCGGCACCTGGCCGAGCTGTGCGTGAGCGTGCCGGAGGTGGTGGCCTCCACGTTCGGGGACGAGGGTGTGGCGCTGGGCGCCGTACGCCTCGCGCTCGACCACGTCGAACGGGAGGTGCTGGGTCTCTAGAAAGCCCGGCAGGCCTCCAGCAGCACCTCGCGGACCTGCTCCTCCGGCAGGTCCATGGTCCTGACCGCGCCCCACTGCAGCGCGCCGAGCAGGGCCCAGCTCTTCAGCCTGGTCTCCGGGTCGGGGTCGTCGCCCACGAGCCTGCCGAAGATCTCGTCCCTGAACGTCCTGACCGTCGCGCGCTCCGACTCCGGCGCGCCGGGGTCCTCGGCGGCCAGGTCCTCCATGAACAGGCGGATTACCGAGCGGTAGCGCACCGCGAAGGTCACCAGCGCGTCGACGAACGCCTCCCTGTTCGGGAAGTCCGTTCCGAGCAGTGCCAGCATGTCGTCCCCCGCCGGGGCGAGTAACTCGGAGGCCAGGCGGTCCTTCGGGTGGAAGTGGTAGGCGACGGCGGTCTTGGTCAGGCCCACGGCCGCGGCGATGTCGGCCAGCGAGGTGCCCGCGTAACCGCGCTCGGCGAACAGCTCTCTGGCCGCGGCCAGGATCCGGGTCCGGGTGTCGTCGGGTGTGGTCATCATCTCATTTCCATGCGATGCATCCCCTCCGGATATTTCCTGCTTTATCGTAGTCCTGTACGACCGTACAGGACGGCCGTCGAGAGGGACTTGGGCGATGACGCGGTTTCTTGGGCGGCTGGGCGGCTGGTGCGCGCGGCACGGGCGGTTGGTGCTGGCGTTATGGGTGGTCGTGGCGGCCGCGCTGATGGGCGGGAGCCTCGTGCTCGGCAGCCCGGTCAGCAACGACGCGACGATTCCCGGCACCGACGCGCAGCGGGCGCACGACCTGATGAAGACCGGCTTCGGGCCGGGGTACGACACCGGCGGGACGGTGCAACTCGTCCTCTACTCCGCGGGCGGGCCGCTCGTCGAGAAGTCGCGCAAGAAGGCCGTCGAGGACGTCCTGGCGAGCCTGCGCACGATGCCGCACGTCGTCGGGGTGGACACCCCGTTCAGGCGCGGCGGCATCTCCGCCAGCCTGCAGATCGGGCTCATCGCCATCCGCATGCAGGGCCACGACGGCACCAAGGTCGCCGAGACCACGCGGGCGCTGTCGAAGGCGGCCGACCCGGCGCGGGACGCCGGGATCGAGGTGGTGGCGGCCGACAGCTCCACCCCCGCCGACAAGGACATCAAGACGGGGCCCAGCGAGATCATCGGCGTGGTGTGCGCGCTGCTGGTGCTGGTCTTCGCGTTCGGGACGCTCGCGGCCGCGCTGGTGCCGATCTTCACGGCCCTGGTCAGCGTCGCCACGGGGCTCGGCGTGATCGGGCTGCTCGGACACGTGGTGGACGTGCCCAAGCAGGCGGGCATCATGGCCACGATGATCGGGCTGGGCGTGGGCATCGACTACGCGCTGTTCCTGCTGTCCAGGCACCGGCGGCTGCTGGCCGACGGGGTGCCGGTGGTGGAGTCCGTACGGCGGACCGTGGCCAGTTCGGGCGGGGCCGTGGTGTTCGCGGGCGGCACGGTGATCATTGCGCTGAGCGCGCTCATGCTGGGCGGGTTCCCGCTGCTGGCGACGCTCGGCTGGATCACCGGCATCTCGGTCGTCACCGCCGTCCTGACCTCGGTCACCCTCGTCCCCGCCCTGCTCGGGGTGCTCGGCCATCGGATCAACGCGCTCAAGGTGCCGTTCCTGCGCGGCGGCGGTTCGTCCGGGTCCGGATGGGCCGGCCTGGGGTCCTGGGTGGCGCGCCGGCCGTGGCAGGTGCTGTTCGGCAGCGTGCTGGCGCTGGGCCTGCTGGCCGCGCCGGCGCTGGCCTTGAAGCTCGGGCCGCTCGACGACGGGTACGGCACCAAGGGCTCGGAGCCCAGGCGGGCCTACGAGCTGATGGCCGCCGGCTTCGGCGACGGGATCAACGGCCCGCTGCTCGTGGTCGCCGAACTGCCCGCCAAGGTGGCCGACCAGAAGGACCCGGTCGTCGACCAGCTCGCCCGCGAGGTCGGCGACGTCGACGGCGTCGCGCACGTGGCCACCCCGAAGGTCGACTCCTCGGGCCGCTCGGTCCTGCTCCAGGTCGTCACCGAGTACAAGCCCAGCGACCCGCGGGCGTCCGACGTGGTCAAGGGCATCAGGGCCATCTCGCAGCCCGGGGTGAGCGTGCACGTCGGCGGCAAGGTGGCGGCCATGACCGACGCGGGCACCCGGATGTCCGAACGCACCCCGCTGGTCATCGGCGTGGTGGTGCTGCTGAGCGCCCTGCTCCTGCTGTTCGCCTTCCGCGCGCCCGTCATCGCGGTGAAGGCCGCGGTGATGAACCTGATCTCGCTCGGCGCCGCCTTCGGCGCGCTCGCCCTGGTGTTCTCGATCGGCCTGGGCAGCCGCCTGGTGGGCATGGACGCCCCGGCCAGCTCCTCGTACCTGGAGACGGTCTTCTTCTCGGTGCCGATCGAGAGCTTCGTGCCGCTGATGCTGTTCGCGGTGCTGTTCGGGCTGTCGATGGACTACGAGGTGTTCCTGCTGACGGCGGTGCGGCAGGCGTACCTGCGGCACGGGGACAACGCGCGGGCGGTGGCGGAGGGGCTCGGCTCGACGGGCCGGGTCATCACGTCGGCAGCGTTGATCATGGTGGCCGTGTTCGTGGCGTTCATCGCGTACCCGGACCCGATGGTGAAGACGTTCGGGGTGGGGCTGGCGGTGGCCATCGCGGTGGACGCCACGATCATCAGGGGGTTCCTGGTGCCGGCGACGATGGTCCTGCTCGGGCGGCTCAACTGGTGGTGCCCGCGCTGGCTGGACCGCCTCCTGCCCAACCTCTCGGTGGAGGGTCACGAGGAGGAGCGGCCCGCGCCCGACGAGCGGCCCGAGCCGGTCACGCTGGGGGTCTAGTCGGCGTCGGCGAGGTTGCAGGCGGGGACCCAGCCGACGATGCCGGTGGCCGTGTTGCGGCCGTGGTGCCACAGGATGCTGTCGAAGTAGTCGTCGCACTGGAAGAAGCCGTGCTCCTCCGACCGGTCCGACTCGAAGCCCTGGCCCGGGTAGCCGAAGCCGACGAGGACGGCGTCCCTTCGCGGGTCGCTCCAGATGACCACGCCCTCGGTGCCGAAGTCGTACACGCCCTTGGCGCCGGCGGGCTCCGGGCCGGTCATGGCCAGGGCCGTCAGAACCGTGGCCATGGCGGCCCGCCGGACGCGCACCCTGAGTCTTCTCTCCGTCATGACACACAGGGTAAGAGTGCGGTGACGCCGGGTGTTCGTATTTCAGAAGGTGATGACGGTACGCGCCACCGAGCCCTCCCGTACGTGGGCCACGGCGTCGTTGATCCGGTCGAGCGGCAGGCGTTCGGAGATGAGGCCGTCGAGGTCGAGGCGGCCCCGCAGGTACTGCTCGGCCAGCATGGGCAGGTCGCGGTGGGGCGCGGCGTCGCCGCCCTGGGTGCCCATGAGGCGGCGGGAGGCGAACAGCAGGCCGGGGTCCACCTCCACGGCCCGGCCCTGGGGCGGGCTGCCGACCATGACCGTGGTGCCGCCGGACCGGGTCGAGGCGAAGGCCTTGGACAGGACGCCGGGTGCGCCCGTCGCGTCGAAGGCGTAGTCGACGCCGCCCTTCACCAGCTCGTCCACCTGCCGTGGCAGGTCGTCGGCCACGAGCGTGTGGGTGGCGCCGAAGCGCTCGGCCAGCTTGAGCTTCTGCTCGGCCACGTCGGCGGCGATGATCGTGGTGGCGCCCGCGAGCACCGCGCCCTGGATGACGTTGAGGCCGACGCCGCCGCAGCCGACGACGAGGACGCCCGCGCCGGGCGGGACCTCGGCGACGTTCATGACCGCGCCGACGCCGGTGACGACCCCGCAGGCCAGCAGGCACATGGCATCCAGGGGCGCGTTTTCCGCGATTTTCACGCACATGGCCTCGGCGACGACCGCGTACTCGGCGAACGAGCCGATGCCGATGAACCGGCGCGTCTCCTGCCCGTCCAGGGTGATCCTGGGCGCGCCACCCATGATCGTCTGCAGCCTGGCGGGGCCCGAGCACAGGTGGAACCGGCCCGCCCCGCAGTGGCGGCACCGCCCGCATGGGCCGTTCATCGAGATGATGACGTGGTCGCCGGGCCGGACGCCGGTGACGCCCGCGCCGACGCTCTCCACCACTCCGGCGCTCTCGTGCCCGAGGATGAACGGCAGTTTGCCGACCACCGGGCTCTTGCCGTCGATGGCCTTGAGGTCGGAGCCGCACACGCCTGACGCCTTGATCCGCACGCGGACCTCGCCCGGCCCCGGGTCGGCGATCTCCACCTCGCGGATCTCCATGGGGGAGTGGAAGCCGGTCAGGACGGCCGCGCGCATCAGCATGCGCCACACGGTAACCCGGTCTCGCGATTGCGAGCAAGCGGTTGCTCGGTAGCCCCCGTTGACACCCTTCCCGGGCGAATTTACGCTCGGCAGAAAACCAAGCGAGCGCTAGGCCAAATCGCGGGAGGCCAGGATGGTACGGCGGGTCGCGGCGGCACTCACGGTAACAACGCTGCTCGTCTCCGGGTGCGCGGCCCAGCAGAAGAGCCCGGTCGGCTCGGCGGCGCCGGGCGTGACCGACACGACGGTCAAGGTCGGCGGCGTGCTGACCAAGACGAGCGCCAGCGGCTACTCGACCAAGGACGCCGAGATCGGGGCGAAGGCCAGGTTCGAGCGGGCCAACGCCGAGGGCGGCGTGAACGGGCGGGAGATCGAGTTCATCGGGGCGGAGGACGACGGCCAGGACGCGGCCAAGGGCGACGCGGCCGCCAAGAAGCTCGTGCAGAAGGACCAGGTCTTCGCCCTCGTCCCCGTGCACGCCCCGAACTTCGGCGGCGCCGCCTTCCTCGAGCAGCAGGGCGTGCCCTGGTTCGGCTGGGCGACCGGCCCGCAGTGGTGCGGCACGAAGACCGGCTTCGGCTACAACGGCTGCCTGGCGCCCAAGCAGGGGGCGGGCTCCCAGACGTGGTGGGGCCGGCAGCTGGCCGACCTGCTCGGCGGCGCCGAGGGCAAGAGCGTGTACGTCCAGACCTCCGACTCCAGCGGCAGCAAGTACGGCGGCACCACCATCTCCCAGTCGTTCACCGCCGCCGGATTCAAGCTGGTCGGCGTGAACTCCGGCCTCCCGGCCGCCGCGCCACCCCCTGACTGGCTCCCGTACGTCAACAAGATCATGACCTCGAACGGCGGCAAGGCCCCCGACGTCGTGGTCTCCGTGATCGCGGGCACCAAGTTCAACGTCGGCCTCTACTCGGCGCTCAAGCGGGCCGGCTACACGGGCGTGCTCACCGACGCGACCAGCTACGACGCCGCCATCCTCAAGGACCAGGCCAGCGCGCAGGCCCTGGAGGGCGTGATCGCGGCGCCGATGTTCGAGCCGTTCGAGTCCACCGCCCCCGAGATCGCCCGGTTCAAGCAGGACGTCGAGAAGGTCGCGCCGGGCGCCGTGCCCACGCAGCACATGGCGATCGGCTACTGGGCCGCCGACATCTTCCTCGACATGCTCGGCAAGACCGGCAAGGACCTCACCCGCGAGAAGTTCCTGGCCGTCGGCAACGGCGACTACCTCTACGAGAACGCCGGGTTCGGCAGGATCCAGTACCCCAAGGACCACAGCGAGCCGAACGGCTGCGGCGCGCTGGTCAAGCTGGAGAAAGGCGCCTTCCAGGTGGCCAAGAGCATGAAGTGCTTCGACAACGTGCCGCTCAAATGATCCTGGGATACGTGCTCAGCGGCCTGGTCACCGGGGCGATCTTCGCGGTCATGGGGTCGGGCCTGACGCTGTCGTACGCGGCGACCGGGGTGTTCAACTTCGCCCACGGGGCCGTCGGATTCCTGTCCGCCCTGCTGTTCTACGAGCTCAACCAGGCGGCCGGGCTGCCCGCGTGGCTGTCGGCCCTGGTGTCGGTGGCGCTGTTCGCGCCCGCGCTCGGATACGTGCTGCACAGGACCATGTTCGGCGGGCTCGCGCAGGCGGGCGAGACCGCGCAGATCGTCGCCACCATCGGCCTGACGATCGCGCTGCCCGCGCTGGGCCTGCTGGTCGTGGACCTGGCCGGGCTGCCGAGCGCGGACGCGACCTCGCTGCCGCGCGGCGTCGGCCCGCATCCGGCGCTCTCCTTCGAGGTGCTCGGGGCCCGGCTGGACACCGACCAGCTCATCACGTTCGGCTTCTCGGCGGTGGCGGCGGCCGGGCTGTGGGCGTTCATGCGGCACTCCCCGTACGGGCTGCGCATGCGGGCCGCCGTGGACCGGCGCCGCCTGGCCACGCTCCGGGGCATCGACGCGGACGCCACCTCGGCGCTGGCCTGGATGCTCGGCTCGGGACTCGCCGGGCTCGCCGGGGTGCTGGCCGTGTCCGTGCTGGGGCTGGACGCGACGGCGTACACGGTGCTGCTGTTCGCCTCGGCGACGGCGGCGGTGTTCGGGCGGCTGCGCTCGATCCCGTGGACGTTCGCGGCCGGGCTCGCGCTCGGCGTGGTCCAGAACCTGGTCGCCGGATACACCGACTTCCTCGAAGAGGTCACCGGGCTGCGCACGGCCGTGCCGGTGATCCTGCTGTTCGCCGGGCTCGTCCTGCTGAACAGGTCGCGCGAGCGGGTCGCGGGCAGCGCGGCCGAGGACGCGCCCCCGCCCGACCACCTGGCGGGGCTGCCGCCGTGGCGGCGCAGGATGCCGTGGGCGCTCGCCCTGGCCGCGCTGCTCGCGTTCACCTTCCTCGCGTCCGAGTACTACGTGGGCGTGGCCGCGCAGGGGCTGGTGCTGGCGCTGATCTTCTGCTCGTTCGTGGTGGTGACCGGCATCGGCGGCATGGTCAACCTGGCCCAGGCCGCCTTCGCCTCGATGGCGGCGCTGACCTGCGGATGGGCGTTCTCGTCCGGGCTGCCGTTCTTCGTGGCGATCCTGCTCGGCGTGCTGGCGGCCGCCGCCGTGGGGATGCTGGTGGCGCTGCCCGCGCTGCGGCTGGGCGGGCGGGTGCTGACGCTGGCCACGCTGGCCATGGCGCTGCTGGCCGACCAGGTGCTGTTCCAGGTGGACGCGTTCAGCAACGGGACCATCGGGTGGCCGGTGCCCGCGCTGGGGCTCGGCTTCGCGGACACCTCGGATCCCCGGGTGCGGGTGGTGGTGCTGCTCGTGCTGATCGGGGCGGTCGCCCTGCTCGTACGGAACCTCGAAAGGTCGGCCTCCGGGCGGGCGATCCTCGCGGTCAGGTCGGCCCCCGCCGCCGCGACGACGTCCGGGCTGTCGGCGCCCCGTACCAAGATCATGCTGTTCGCGCTGGCGTCGGCGATCGCCGGGCTGGGCGGGGTGCTGTTCGCCGTCTCCAAGGGCTCGATCACCGCCACCGACCTGCCGGCGTTCTCCGGGTTCGTGTGGCTGGCCGTGGTGGTGCTCCAGGGAGTGCGCCGCGTCGGCGGCGCGGTGCTGGGCGGCCTGATCGCGGTGGCCGTGCCCGAACTGCTCGCCACCTGGGGCGTGTCCGCGCACGTCGGGGCCATCCTGTTCGGGGCCGGCGGGGTGATCCTGGCCAAGCACCCCGACGGGGTGCTCACCCAGCTCGCCGAGCTCCGCCACCGCCGCCGCACCCCGGCGGAGCCGGTCCCGGTGCCGCCGCCGGTCCAGGTGGACGGGCCGCTGTTCAGGCTGGAGGGCGTCGTCGCCGGTTACGCGGACAGCACGGTGCTGCGCGGCGTGGACCTGGCCGTCCGGCCCGGCGAGGTGGTCGCGCTGCTCGGCGCCAACGGGGCGGGCAAGTCCACGGCCTGCGCGGTGGCCGCCGGCGACCTGGCCGTCACCAGCGGCCGGATCCTGCTCGACGGCGAGGACGTCACCGCCTGGCCCGCGCACCGCAGGGCCCGCGCGGGCATCCTGCTCGCGCCCGAGGGCCGGGGCGTGTTCCCCGGGCTCACGGTGGAGGAGAACCTGCGGACCTGGCTGCCCGACCCGGGCCCCGTCTACGAGCGCCTGCCGCAGCTCGCCGAGCGCCGTACCGTGCTCGCCGGCGCCCTGTCCGGCGGCGAGCAGCAGCTGCTCACGCTCGCGCCCGCGCTGGTGCGGCCGCCACGGGTGCTCATCGCCGACGAGCCGTCACTGGGGCTGGCGCCGATGATGGTGCGGCAGGTGTTCGACGTGTTCGCCGAGCTGCGTTCTCGTGGGGTGGCGCTGCTGCTGGTCGAGGAGAAGGCCACGGAGGCGCTGGCACTCGCCGACCGGGTGGCGTTCATGCGGCTGGGGCGCGTCACGTGGGCAGGGCCGCGCTCGGAAGTGGACAGCGAGCGGCTGACCGCCGCCTACCTGGGGGTGCGGTGAGCATGCTGGCCGTGGAGGGCGTGTCGGTGGCGTTCGGCGGGGTCAGGGCGCTGGACCAGGTGTCGTTCGAGGTCGCGGCGGGTCAGGTGTGCGGCGTGATCGGGCCGAACGGGGCCGGGAAGACGACGCTGTTCGACGTGGTGTCGGGGCTGCGCCGGCCGAGCGAGGGCCGGGTCAGCGTGGCGGGCCGGGACCTGACCGGGGTGTCCCCGGTCAGGCGGGCCAGGGCCGGGGTGCGGCGCACGTTCCAGCGGACCCAGGTCTTCGGCCGGCTCACCGTGGCCGGCAACGTGCTGGCCGCGCTCGACTGGCACGGCGGCGGTGGCGGGCTCGCCGCCGACCTGGTCGGCTGGCCCGCCCGCCGGCGGCTGGAGCGGGAACGCGGCGAGCGCGTGGCCGAGGTGCTGGAGCTGTGCGGGCTCACCCCGCTGCGCGACGCGTACGCCGCCGCGCTCCCCGTCGGGCAGCGCCGGCTCGTCGAGCTGGCCAGGGCCCTGGCCGACCGGCCCCGCCTCCTGCTGCTGGACGAGCCCACCTCCGGCCTGGACGCCTCCCAGACCGCACGCCTGGGAGAGGTCGTCAAGGCCCTGGACACGACCGTGCTGCTGGTCGAGCACGACATGGGCTTCGTCATGGACACCTGCGACCGGATCGTCGTGCTGGACCTCGGCAAGGTGATCGCCGCCGGCGCGCCGGGCGAGATCCGGGAGGATCCGGCCGTCAGGGCCGCCTACCTAGGCTGAGTGGCGCTCGGTGAACGACAGGATGCGGCGCCAGGAGTCCTGGCACGCCTCCTCCCACTCGGCGTACGTGCGGTCGAAGTACGAGTGCGGCGCGCCCTCGTAGACGACCTTCTCGTGCTCCGTGCCCACCCGGTCGAGGGCCGCCTCGAACGTCTCGAACTGCTCGGGCGTGGTCGCCGTGTCCGCGCCCGCGAGCAGCATCAGGAGGGGCGCGCCGGGCCCGGTCGCCGGCTCCTCGATGGCGCGCAGCGCGCCGTAGAAGCCGATGCCGCCCGCCAGGCCGTTCCCCTCGTACGCCTGCCGCCACGAGTGGGCGCCGCCCATGCAGAAGCCGACCGTGAACACCGGGCCGTCGAGCTGCTCGGTGGCCGCCCTGGCGTCGGCCCTGACGTGCTCGGCCTTGAGCTGCCCGACGTGCTTCATGAAGTCGAAGTCGTCGTCCCGCTCGCCGAGACCCGCCGTGCGGCCGAAGTAGTCGATCGCGATCGTACGGAAGCCCGCCTCGGCGAAGCGCACCGCGAGGTCACGGTAGTACGGGTGCAGCCCGCGCACGTCGGGCAGAATCACCACGCTGCGGCCGTTCGGCTCGGCGGGCTCGGCCCGGTAGGCGAGCAGCCGGTTGCCGTCGGCGGCCGTCAGCTCTATCTGCTCGTGCGAGGCCACCTCGCCCTGGATCGGCGGTGCGGGCGGCCTGCTGTCGGTGGAATGGCACATGAGGTCAGCATGCCCGCCGCGATTCCGGCTATCCAGGTACTCGGAGTGGCAGGTTCGGCATGTCCCGGCAGGGCTCTCCACGGGCAGACTTGTACCCATGAACCGGGAACTCGGGGCATTTCTCCAGGCCCGCAGGAACGAGGTCACGCCCGAGGACGTGGGCCTGGCGAGCGGGCCGCGCAGGCGGGTGCGCGGGCTGCGCCGCGAGGAGCTGGCCGAGCTGGCGGGCATCAGCGTCGAATACCTCGTACGCCTCGAACAGGGGCGGACCGCCCAGCCGTCCGCGTCCGTGATGGAGTCGCTGGCCAGGGCGCTGGACCTGAGCGAGGCCGAGCGGACGCACCTGTTCGACCTGGCCGCGCCGCGTCCCCGCAGGCCGCGGCCGTCCGGCGGGGTGCGGCGGGAGCTGGTGGAGCTCATCGACCGCATGACGGACATCCCGGCCATGATCTTCGACCACCGCCTCGACCTGCTCGCCTGGAACCGGCTGGCCGACGCGCTCTTCCCCGGCCTCTGCCGTCCCGGCGCCAACCTGGCCAGGTACAACTTCCTCACCGAGCCCGACCTGTACGCCGACCGCGAGGAGGTGCTCCGGGCCACGGTAGGGCAGCTCCGCCTCGCCACCGGCCGCCACGCCGACGACCCGGCCCTTACCGCCCTGATCGGCGAGCTGTCGGTGCACAGCCACCGGTTCCGCACCCTCTGGGCCGGGCGCGTCGTCAAGGAGCGCACGAACGGGGTCAAACGGTTCACGCATCCGGTGGTGGGTGAGCTGGCGCTGCGGTACGAGACGTTCGACCTGCCGGGCGGGTCGGGGCAGCGGGTGAGCCTGCTCCACCCCGAGCCGGGCGGCGCCAACGAGGAGTCGCTGCGGCTGCTGGCCTCGTGGTCCGCCTAATAGGGTCCGCTTAGTAGGTGGGGGAGGCGCGGAATGCCTCGATGAGGTGCGCGCGTACCCTGGCCACCGCGGGTTTGGCCAGCGCGCCCGAGCGGACGGCCAGGTAGCCGGTGTTGATCGGGGCCTCGTCGGGTTCGGCGAGCGTGACGAGCGTGCCTGCCGCCAGGTCGCGGCGGCACAGGTAGGCGGGCAGCACGGAGACGCCCATCCCGGCCCGGACGGCGCTGAGCACGCCGCGCAGGTCGGGGATGACGACCTGCGCCGCCATCGCGGGCCGCCTGCCGAACACGGAGCGCCAGTAGCGGCGCACGATGGGCAGGTCCTCGGCGTACGCCACCAGCGGCACCGCCGCCAGCTCCCTCGGCCCCACTCCGGCGAGCCCCAGGGACGGGGCGGCGACCAGCAGGAACTCCTCGTCGTAGAGGGGGTCCGCCTGGACGCCGCGCACCCGGGGCCGGATCGTGGAGATCACCAGGTCCAGGCGCCCGGCCGCGAGGTCCGCCAGGAGGTCGTCGGACAGCCCGAGCGTCGTGCGGAGCCGCAGCCCGGAGCGCACCAGCGGGGCGAGCATCGGCATCACCTCCTCGCACAGGAACTCGGCGGGCCCGCCCAGGTGCACGGCCGCGTCCGAGGGCAGCTCCGACTCCACCACCCCGTCCAGGGCGTCCAGCGAGGGGGCCACCCGGCGGGCCAGCTCGTCGGCGGCCGGCGTGGGCGCCACCCCGCGCGGCAGCCGGTCGAACAGCGGCCGGTCCAGCACCGACTCCAGCGTCTTGACCTGCGCCGTCACGGCCGGCTGCGACAGGCCGAGGGTCTGCGCGGCGGCCGTGATGGAGCCGGTCCTGTGCACCGCGAGGAACGTCCGCAGCAGGTCGAGCGAGATTGGCGACATATCACTATTCTGATACCTACGGCGCTATTTCGTTATTTGTTACTTATGGCGGGACGGGGCGACGATGTGAGACATGAACAAGCGCATTCTCATCGCCCTGACCAGCCATGACGACCTCGGCGGCGTCGAGCGGACCGGATACTACGTGCCCGAGGCGGCCCACCCCTGGGAGATCTTCCGCAAGGCCGGCTACGAGGTGGACGTCGCCAGCGTGCGGGGCGGGCAGCCGCCCCAGGACGGGTTCGACGCCGCCGACCAGACCCAGGTGGCCTTCCTCGCCGCGATCGGGGAGCGCGACACCGACCGCCTCGCGGACGTCGACGCCTCCCGTTACGACGCCGTGCTCTACGCCGGAGGCCACGGCACCATGTGGGACTTCCCCGACGACCCGGACGTCATCCGCGTCGGGCGCGAGGTGTACGAGCGGGGCGGCGTGGTCGCGGCGGTCTGCCACGGCCCGTCCGCGCTGGTGAACCTGACCCTCTCCGACGGCTCGTACCTGGTGGCGGGCAAGCGGGTGGCGGCCTTCACCAACGAGGAGGAGCGGCTGCGCGGCGTGGCCGACGTGGTGCCGTTCCTGCTGGCTGACAAACTGGTGGAGCGTGGCGCCGAGCACGAGCCGGGCGCCAACTGGCAGGCTCAGGTCGTCGTGGACGGCAGGCTCGCCACCGGCCAGAACCCGGCCAGCGCCGCGCCCCTCGCGGAGCGCGTCCTCGACGTCCTCGCCGAACGGCGGGACTGAGGAGCGGAATCGCCGCCGGATGGCGGTTGTCTGCCACGGCGCGGGCTCTGACCATCGAGGAGTGGCCCCATAGAAGGGATATCAGATGGCATTTCACCCCAACCTCGACCCAGAGATTCGCGCCTTTCTCGAGCAGACTCCGCTCCCGACGTTCGACATGGCGAACCTGACGCCCGAGGAACTGCCCGGGCACCGTGCGCAGATCAACGCGTTCCTCGCCGCCGCGACGTCGGCCGACAGCGACGTGGTGATCGAGGACCGGCACGTGCCGGGGCCCGACGGCGCTCCCGACGTGCGGGTACGGATCTACCGCCCCGCGGGCGGCGGTGAGGGGCGGCCGGGTCTGTACTGGATCCACGGCGGAGGGATGATCATCGGCACGCCCGAGATCGACGAGGCGATGATGATCGGCTACGTCGAGGAGCTCGGGTGCGTGGCGGTCTCCGTCGACTACCGGCTGGCGCCCGAGAACCCCCATCCCGCGCCGGTCGAGGACTGCTACGCCGGGCTGGTGTGGACCGCCAAGGCGGCGGGCGAATTGGGCATCGACCCGGCCAGGATCGCGGTCGGCGGCGCCAGCGCGGGCGGCGGGCTCGCCGCCGCCACCGTGCTGCTGGCCCGCGATCGGGGCGGCCCCGACGTGGCGTTCCAGCTGCTGGTCTGCCCGATGCTGGACGACCGCAACATCACCCCGTCCAGCCACGAGTTCACCGAGGCGGTGGTCTGGGACCGGAGCGCGAACCTCTTCGGCTGGACCGCCCTGCTGGGCGACCGGATCGGCACCGACGACGTGCCCCCGTACGCGGCTCCCGCCCGGGCCACGGATCTGGCCGGGCTGCCGCCGACGTTCATCGACGTCGGTGAGCTGGAGGTGTTCAGGGACGAGGACGTCGACTACGCGCTGCGGCTGTCGCAGGCGGGCGTGTCCACCGAGCTCCACCTCTATCCGGGGGCCTTCCACGGGTTCGACGGGATGGTCCCGGACGCCGAGCTGTCCAAGCGGGCGCGGGCGGCCCGGCTGGCGGCGCTCAGGCGGGCGTTCGCGGTCTGAGGTTGGCGCGCAGTCGTACCAGGGCGAGGGCCAGGTGGGCGCGCAGGCGGCCGGCCGCGTCGGCGAGCGAGAAGCCCAGCACGGACTCGGCCCTGGCGATGCGCGCGGCCATCGAGCTGTGGTGCAGGTGCACGGTGGCGGCCGCGCCGCGGACCGAGCCCGCCAGGCACAGCGCCCGCACCGCCGCCAGGGACTCCTCGCCGAGCCGCTCCATCGCCCGGACGTCGGCCAGCCCCGCGACCGCCGGCTCCGGCAGGTCGGCGAACAGCGCCAGCGCCCCCAGCTCGGACCAGCGCATCACGCGGTCGTGCGGGCCGGTGAAGCGGAGCGCGGTCCGCGCGCCGGCCCACGACTCGGCCGCCCGCGCGCCCGGCAGTTCGGGCCCGATGCCCACCCGCGACCCCTCCGGAAGGTCGCGGGGCAGGGTGGTCGCCACCAGGACCGCCTCCGTGTCGCCGATCCTGGTGGTGCGCACCTGGTGGCCCATGGCGCGCAGGCCGGCGGCGAGATCCCGGTCCGGCCCCCGGTCCGGCCCCCGGTTCGGCAGGGCGATCGCCAGGGCCTGGAGCGGGGTGGAGGGGGCGAAGCCGAGCAGGCGCAGGGCCCGGGCGCGTTCGGCCTCGCCGGTCTCGGCCGACAGCACCAGCTCCACCAGCGCGGGGTCCTGCCCCGACCGCGCCAGCGCGGCCGCGCGTTCCAGGGTGACCTCGGCCGCCACCGCGTACCGTTCGAGGACGATCTCGTCGAGCCCGTGCGCCGGCCCCTCGCGCTCCATCCAGACCGCCCCGAGCCCGTCGCTCAGCTCCCTGACGTGGGCCGGGGCCTCGGCGGGCGTGTCCACGGCGCCACGGGGCGACGTGCGGGTGCGGCGGCCGGTGGCCGCGTCGAGCAGCCCGACCGGGCATTGCGCCAGCCGCGCCGTGGCCGAGAGCAGCGTGGGCACGCTCACGTGGTCGCGAAGCAGCGAGTCGAAGTAGGCGATCACCCGCACCGCGCTCTCCGCGTCGGCGTCGAGCGTGGACAGCTTCAGCAGCAGTCCCTGCATGGCCAACAGACTATGTCCGTAAACCGCTGTTCGGGCTACCAAGCGTGCGCTAGGTTGGTTGTGTGGATCTCGACTTCTCCCCGGCCGAGCAGGGCTTCCGCGCCGAGGTTCGCGACTGGCTGCGCGCGCACGTGCCGGGACCGCTGCCGTCCATGGACACCCCCGAGGGCTTCGCCGCGCACCGCGCCTGGGAGGCGCTGCTGGCGGACGCGCGGCTGTCCGTCGTCTCCTGGCCCGAGGAGTACGGCGGGCGCGGCGCCTCCCTGATCGAGTGGCTGATCTTCGAGGAGGAGTACTGGGCCGCCGGAGCCCCCGCCAGGGTCACCCAGAACGGCATCTTCCTGCTGGGCCCCTCGCTGATGCGCTTCGGCGCGCCCGAGCAGCGCAGACGGTGGCTGCCGAGGATGGCCAGAGGCGACGACGTGTGGGCGCAGGCCTGGTCGGAGCCGGAGGCGGGCAGCGACCTGGCCGCTCTCACCTCCCGCGCCGAGCCCGTGCCCGGCGGCTGGCGCCTGTACGGGCACAAGACGTGGAGCTCGCGGGCCGCCTACGCCACGCACGGGTTCGGCCTGTTCCGCACGTCGGGGACACGGCACAAGGGGCTGACGTACTTCCTCTTCCCCCTCTCCGACGTCGCAGTGCGGCCGATCGCGCAGCTCGACGGGCTGCCGGGGTTCGCGGAGCTGCACTTCGACGGGGTGTTCACGCCCGATTCGATGGTGCTCGGCGAGGTCGGCGAGGGCTGGCGGGTCGCGATGGCCACCACGTCCTCCGAACGCGGCCTCACCCTGCGCAGCCCCGGCCGCTTCCTGGCCACGGCCGACCGGCTGGTCGCGCTGGCCCGCTCCTCGGGCGACCCCGTGGCGGCCGACCGGGCCGCCAGGTGCTGGACCGAGGCGGAGGCGTACCGGCTGCACACGTTCGCGACGGCGCGGCGGCTCATGGCGGGGGAGGAGATCGGGTCCGCGGCCAGCATGGGGAAGGTGTTCTGGTCCGAGCTGGACCTGCGCATGCACGCCCTGGCCATGGAGCTGCTGGGGGACCGGGCGGGGGAGGAGGGCTGGCTGGACGGGTTCCTGTTCTCGCTGGCCGGGCCCATCTACGCGGGCACGAACGAGATCCAGCGCAACATCATCGCCGAACGGGTCCTGGGGCTGCCACGATGAACTTCGGATTCACGGACGAGCAGCTCGCGCTGGCCGCCACTGTGCGGGACGTGCTGCGGGCGCACTGCCCACCGGCCGCGCTGCGGTCCGAGCGGCGGCCGGCCTGGGAGCAGCTGGCCGCGCTGGGGTTCTTCGGCCTGCTGGCGCCTCCTGAGTCGGACGGGCTGGGGCTCGGGCTGGCCGACGTCCTGCCCGCGCTGGAGGAGACCGGGCGGGCGTGCCTTCCTGGGCCGGTCGTCGAGACCGCCGTAGTGGCGCCGTACCTGCTGCCGGACAACCCCAAGCCGGCCTCCGGCGCGCTGTGCGTCGCCGTGCTGCCGCCGGGGCAGGCGTACGCGCCGGACGCCGACCTGGCCGACCTGCTGCTGGTGGCGCGGGACGGCGGGTGGCGCCTGGTCGCCAGGGAGTCCGTACGCCTGGTGCCCAGGACCGGGGTGGACCCGTGCCGTCCCGTGTTCGAGGTGGCCTTCGACGAGTCCGAGGAGCTGGGCGGCCCGGTCGCGCCGGTGCTGCGGCGGGCCGCGGTGGCGACGGCGGCGCAGCTCATCGGGGTCGCCAGGGAGCTGCTCGCGGTCACCGTCGCCTACGCGCGGGTCCGGACCCAGTTCGGCGCGGCGATCGGGTCGTTCCAGGCGGTCAAGCACCAGCTCGCGGACGCGGCCGTGGCGGTGGAGTTCGCCGCGCCGCTGGTGCACCATGCGGCCCTGTCGGTGGATCGGGCGGCCGAGAGCGTGGACGGGGCTGGTGGGACCGTGGACGGGGCTGGTGGGACCGTGGATCGGGCCGACGGGACCGTGGACGGGGCCGTCGGGGCCGCCGACCGGGATGCCGGGACCGTGGATCGGGCCGTCGGGAGCGCCGACCGGGATGTGAGCGCCGCCAAGGCCGCCGCCGGTGAGGCCGCCGTGCTGGCGGCCCGGGTGGCGTTGCAGGTGCACGGCGCGATCGGTTACACCGAGGAGCTGGACCTGCGGTTCTGGCTCGCGCGGGCCTGGTCGCTGTCGGCCGCGTACGGCACCACGGCGGCGCACCGGGAACGCGTCCGAACCGCCCTCCTGGGCGGCGACCTGCGGAGGTGGCCATGAAGTTCGGGGTGCCGCTCGGACTGGTGCATCCGGACGCGTGGAAGGACGTGGCGGTGGCGGCGGACGAGCTGGGGTTCGAGTCGGTGTGGCTGCCCGAGCACCTCGTCTTCGCCACCGACCTGTCGCTCGCCCACTACCCGGGCACGTCCGACCCGGGGATCAAGCCCGGCACGCCGCTGTTCGACGCGCCCGCGTACCTGTGCTGGCTCGCCGCCTTGACCTCCCGCGTCAGGCTCGGCACGGCGGTGCAACTCCTCGCGCTGCGCCACCCCTTCGTGTCCGCCCGCGCGTTCGCCACCCTGGACGTGGTCTCGTCGGGACGGGCGATCTGCGGGGTCGGCGCCGGCTGGTACCGGGGCGAGTGGGAGGCGGCCGGCGTCGAGTTCCGCACCCGGGGAGCCCGGCTGGACGAGGCGATCGAGGTGGTCAGGCGGCTCTGGAGCGAGCCGGTGGTCACCCATTCCGGGAGGTTCTACTCGTTCCCCGAGGTCGCGTTCGAGCCCAAGCCGGTGCAGCGGCGGCTGCCGGTGCTCGCGGGCGGGGAGTCGGCCGCCGCGCTGCGCCGGGCCGCCCGGCTCTGCGACGGGTGGATCAGCATGCCGCACACCCTCGAGTCCATCAAGCCGCAGCTCGACCGGCTGGGGGCGGGGGTGCCGGTGACCGCGCACGCGTACGCGCTGGCCTCGCCCGACGAGGTGCCCGCCTGGGCGGCGCTGGGTGTGGAGCGGCTGATCGTACGGCCCTGGAGCCGCAGCCGGGACGCGGTGTCCCGGCTGGCCGCCTTCGCCGCCGACTACGGCGTGGGGGCCGCCCCGTGAGGGCCGCCTCGTGAGGGTCACCCCGTGAGGGCCGTTCACGCGCGGTGGCGACGCCTCATGAGGGTTGCTCACGCGCGGTGGCGGCCCCGCCTCCGGGGCTGACCGGACGTGCTCCTGCCGGGCTGGCCGGGGGCGCTCCTGCCGGGCTGACTCGGGGCGCTCCGGCCGGGCTGGCCGGTGGTGCTCCTGGCCGGGTGGCCTGAGGCGCCCCGGCCGGTGCCGCCCGTGCCGACCAGCTGGCGCTCGTCCTCGCGCCGGTGCTGCTGCGGGGACCCGGCGGAGGCGTGGCGGCGGCCCGCCAGGGGGGCGTCCTGCGCGAACGGCTGCGCGCCGCCGATGTGCACGCCCTGGGTGGGCGCCGGACGGCGGTGGCGGCGGCCGCGCAGCGGGAGGTCGGCCGTTCCGGGCTCGTCGATGGGGCGCCCGTTGCGGCGGCGACGTCCCTGGTACGTGTCGCCGATGTCAGGAGTGTCGCCGCCCCTGCCGGCGGTCCGGCTGAAGGCGTCGAACGCGCTGGTCGCCTGGGGGATGACGATGCGCTCGAACGGCCCGGTGTCCACGAAGCGCTCCAGCGGCCCGGTGTCCAGCAGGATCTCGACCGGCCCGCTCCCGGCGGGCTCGGCCGGCCGGGAGGCGCAGAAGGCGTCGAACGGATCGATGCCGGCGAGGTGGCGGTGCAGGTCGTCGTGCTGGTCCAGGAGCCGGTCCACGGCTGCGCGGCGGGGCGCGTCCGTGGCGAGGTCGAAGGGGCGCGTGTCGAGCGGGCGCCTCCGGCGTCCGGCGGCCCGGGCGGCGGGTTGGACGGCGTCCAGGGCCGTAACCGGCTGGAGGGCGTCCAGGGCGGTGGCGGGCTGGAGGGCGTCCAGGGCCGCGGGGGCCAGGGCGGCTGTGTCCAGGGCCGCGGGGGCCAGGGCGGCTGTGTCCAGGGCGGCTGTGTCCATGGCGGCGGGGGCCGTGAGGGTGTCCAGGGTCGCGGTCGGCTGGAGTGCGGCCGTTCGGCGGCTCGTACCGACCGGCTCGACCTCGACCTTGCGGCGGCGACGGCGGCGGTTGGCGGCGGGGCTGGGCGCCGAGGCCCCAGCGGCGGCCGGGGCGGCCCGCAGGCGGCGGGTCTTGGCCACGGCGAGCAGCGCCAGGGCCGCCACCAGAGCGGAGCCGACCAGCGTCGGCGAGGAGATGGCCGGCATCGGGCCGGTGGCCGAGGCGTCCGCGTGCGTGGGGAGGGGTTCGGCGGTCGCCGCCGTGGTGTCGGCCGTCGCCGGCTTGGCGTGCTTGGCCTTCTTCGGCTGCTTGGGGCTCTCGGCGGTCGTGCTGTCCGAGACGGAGCCGGTGGCGACCTTGGGGGTAGCGGGCGTGGGAGCGGCCTGAGGCTCCTTCTTCTTGGGGGAGCTTCCGGTCTCAGGGGCCTGGGCGGGCTCCACGATCTCGCTGTGGGGGATCAGGGAGGTGAGCAGCTCGGTCCCGGAGGGCTGGAGCGCACCGACGTCGGTGCCCGGCCCCGGCCGCAGGGCGGCCTGCTCCTCGGCCTTCTTCTGGGCCTCGCGCTGCTGCCGGGCCGCCTCCTCGTCCAGGCGGGACTTGATGCGCTCCGGGTAGCCGTACCCGACGACCTTGCTTGTGTCACGTTCCTTGCGCTTGGCGACGCCGCCGTCGATGTTGCCCTCGATGGTGAAGATCGTGTCACCCTCGACCCTCGTCACGATGCCGACGTGGTCGATGTTGTCGATGCTGTTCGAGCCGCTCCAGTCGTAAAAGACGAACGCCCCGGGCTTGGGCTTGTGGCCCCACGCCCCCTGCTCCTTGAACCACTCCGCGTGCGACACCGTCCACGCGAACTGCCCGATCCAGTCCTCGTACCCGAGCTTGTGCGCGGCCCACGAGAGGTACATGTCGCACCATGGGGCGGAGCTGTAGTCGGCGTCGAACTCGACGTTCTTGCCGTACCAGTTGCCGAACTTGGTGTACGCCCCTGATTTCTCGGCATACCCGAGCTGGCTCTCCAGCAACTCGATGTACTTCTGCATCTCTGGCGTCATGGAAGTATGGGGACACCTTCCGGGCAAGCCGGTTTGTCCGCATAGATCCCGGGTAAAGGGACACCCTGTGACTACTGGGACAAAACCGGAGGCTTGTCGTCTTCCGTGATGAGCGAGGCTACCGTGCCGTCTCGGCAGGTCAAGCCAGCACCAAGTGACGTTCAAGCTTTCCTAGACCAAGAACCCGCTGGTCAAAGATGTTGCCAGAAATGTCCAAGCTAAGGAGGTTTAATCCAAAAAGATCTACCTCGTACCAGGTGAGAGCCTTGCCCCGAGTCAGTACCCCGCGCCCGTGAGCAGCCCGCCGTCCACCGTGAACTCGCTGCCCGTGCAGTAGCTGGCCCGATCCGAGGCCAGGAAGGCCACCACGTGGGACACCTCCACCGGCTTGGCGAAGCGCTTGATGACCATGGACTTCACGAAGGCGTCGGCGTCGACCTCGTTCATCATGTCGGGATCCATTGCCATCGAGGTGTTGATCGCGCCGGGATGCACCGAGTTCACCCGGATCTTGAACCGGGCCAGCTCCCGCGCCGCCGACTTGGTCAGCCCGCGCACCCCGAACTTCGACGCCGAGTACGCCGACAGCCCCTCGGCCCCGACGTAGCCCTCGATCGAGGAGATGTTCACGATGGCGCCCCGCCCGGCCGCCTTCATGGGGTCGATCGCCGACTTGATGCCGAGCCAGGTGCCCTTGAGGTTGACGCCGATCACCCGGTCGAAGTCCTCGGGCGACATATCGCTGATGCGCCGAAATTTCAGGATCCCGGCGTTGTTGACCAGCACGTCCAGCCGGCCGTGCAGCTCGGTGGCCGTCGCCACCGCCCGATCCCAGTCCTCGACGCTCGTCACGTCGTGATGGACGAACGCGGCCCCCGTCTCCTCGGCCAGCGCCTTGCCCTCCTCGTCCAGCACGTCACCGAACACCACCCGCGCCCCCTCCTCAAGGAAGAGCCGCACGTGCGCCGCCCCCATCCCGCGAGCGCCACCGGTGATCAACGCGACCTTGCCCTCAAGTAACCCCATAACGCCCTCCAGCCGCGACGGCCACCGCCGCCGCCTCCATGGAGCGGTAGACGGGGATCCCCGCCTCCGCCGCGATCCGCCGCACTTCGTCCTCGACGCCCGGGGGCGCGCACTCGCCGTTCCTGGTGACGAGGGTGATCCTGGTGCCCGGCAGCGCGGCCTGCGCCTGCGCCACGGCCCGCGCGTAGGCGTACAGTGGCTCCGCCGCGTCCCCGTACGTGAAGAACGCCTGGACGTTCACGTGCAGGACCACGTCGCCGTACGGCCGGCACCGCAGCAGCGCGGAGACGACCTCGGGCACGAGCCCGGCCCGCCCCAGGGGCCCGACCGGCACTTCGAGCGGGTTGCCGGAGGCCACCACCCCGAGCCCGCGCAGCGCCTTCAGCGCGTCCGGGGGCAGCGGGTCCAGCCGTACCCCCGCCAGGTCGAACGCGTCCGCCGCCAGCACGCTCGCGCCCCCGCTCGGCCCCACCACCAGCACATCGCCGGAGGCGGCGCCTGAGCGCGAGCCGTGCGCCTGGAAGTAGGCCAGCACCCCGATCAGGTCGTCCTGGCCGGCGACCAGCACCGCCCCCGCCTGCTCGGCCACCGCCTCCCACACCCGCCGGTCGCTCACCATGCCGCCCGTGTGGGACGCGGCCGCCTCCTGCCCCTGCCCGCTCCGCCCGCCGACCAGCAGCACCACCGGCAGCTCCGCGGCGCGCAGCGCCTCGAACAGCTCGCGCCCGTCACGCGGGTCCTCCAGGTACAGCCCGACGGCCCGCGTCTCCTGGTCCCGGGCGAGCCAGCGCAGCAGCTCGGCGGGGGTCACGTCGGCCGAGTTCCCCACGGTGACGACCCGGCTGAACGCCAGCCCGCGCCGCTCCCCGACCTTGATCACCTCGCCCGCGAGCCCGCCGCTCTGCGAGATCAGCGCCACCGTCCCGGCGGGCCCGAGCCCGCCCCCGACGAACGTCTGCCGTCCCCGAGGGCTGTACACGCCCATGCAGTTGGGCCCCAGCAGCCGCGTGCCCGCCGCCCGCGCCGCCTCGACCAGCCCCTCCTCCAGGTCCGGCCGGCCCGTCTCGGCGAACCCGCCGCTCATCACCTGCACGAACGGCACCCCGCGCGCCTCCCGCAGCACGTCGGCGCAGCGTTCGGCGGGCACGGCCACGAGGGCGTAGTCCACGTCCGCCTCGGCGAGGGACGGCACGGCCGGCACCCCCGCCACCTCGGCCGCCGTGGGGTGCACGGCCACCAGCGGGATGCCCGCGGCGCGGTAGAAGCCGAGGAACATGTTCCCGAAGTTCGGCCTGGTCGTGGAGGCCCCGACGACGGCCACGGCCTTGGGCTCGAAGAGCGGCAGGAAGTCCGTCGCCGCGCGGGACGCGCCCGCCACGGGTCCCGGGGAAGGCAGGTAGCGGGCGTCGACCGCGATCACCCCGGAGGGGCCGGCGATGACCGGGTTCAGCTCGAACTCGCCCAGTTCGAGCCGCTCCCACAGCCCACCCGGGCCGCCGATCGTCATGAGCAGCTTGACCACCGCGTCCACGTCCACCGGCGGGCCGCCGCGGCTCCCGTACAGGACGGAGGACCCGCGCAGCGACGCCAGCATGCGCCGCGCGTCCTCCTCCGAGATCGGGCAGAGCCGCAGCGCCGTGTCGCGCAGCGCCTCCGTCCACACCCCGCCCAGCCCGGCGAGGAGCACCGGCCCGAACCCGGGGTCCCGCACCAGGCCCACGATGAGCTCCACGCCGGCCTCGGCCTGCTCCTCGACGAGGAAGCCCGCGACCTCCAGCCTGGCTCGCATGCCGGCCGCCGCCGCGGCGAGGTCCTCCCTGGAGAGCCCCAGCGCGACGGCGCCGACGTCCGACTTGTGCACCAGTCCCGGGCCGAACGCCTTCAGCACCAGCGGCTCGGCCAGCTCCCCGGCCCGGCCGAAGTCCAGGCCGGAGTCCAGGCCGGAGTCCAGGTCGTGCACCACGACCCCGCGCGGGACCGGCACCCCGGCCGCGCTGAGCAGCGCCTTGACCTCGTGCTCGTACGCGCTCACCCGAGCAGCTCGCGGATCTTCCCGCGCAGCAGCTTGCCGGGGCCGCCGGAGGCGTCCTGCGAGTGCGGCAGCGCGTCGGCCACCACGATGTGGTCGGGCCGTTGATGGGCGGGCAGGGTGTCGGCCAGCGCGAGCGCCAGCTTGGACGCGTCCAGCGTGTGCCCCGCCCGCGGCACGACCGCCAGCAGGACCTCCTGCTCGGAGGCGCCCTCGGGCACGCCCACCGCGCCGGCCTCGGCCACGCCGTCCAGCGCCGAGACCGCCTCCTCGATCACGACCGGCTGCGTCCAGACGCCGCCCTTGAGTATCGAGTCCTCCCGCCTGCCCAGCACGCGCAGCACGCCGTCGGGGGAGAGCGTGCCGAGGTCGCCGCCGACGTACCATTCGCCGCGCAGCACCTCGGCCGTCCGCTCGGGCAGGCCGTCGTAGCCGGTCATCCGGTGCGGGCCGGCCAGGTTGATCTCGCCCACCTCGCCGACCACGCGCTCGCCGTTCGGGTCCGTGATCCGCACCGCGTTGCCGGTGCGGGGACGGCCCGAGGAGCCGAGCGGGATCGTGCCGTCGTCCACGCGGCCCATGCACGTGTACGGTGCCTCGGTCTGGCCGTAGTAGGAGTACACGCCCGCCTGCGGCAGCCTGGCCTTGATCCGTTCGAGCATGGTCGCGGTCAGCGGCTCGCCGCCCAGCATGATCACCTGGATGGACGACAGGTCCACGTCCTCGTGCTCGGGGGACGCGAGCAGGGCCGCGTAGAACGAGGGGATCTGCGAGAGATGCGTGACCCGTTCGCGGGGGACGACGCGCAGGAAGTTCGCCGGGCCCCAGTCCTGCTCCAGCACCAGTCGCATCCCGGCGTACAGGGCGGGCCCGGCGATGGCCGGGAAGCCGATGCCCCAGATGATCGCGCCCGTCCCGAACACCGAGTCGGGGCCGCGCGGCACGTCCAGCCAGATCTGCGCCGTGGCCAGCGACGACGCGTGCGTGTGCACGACCGCCTTCGGTAATCCCGTCGTGCCCGAGGTGTAGTAGAGGGCCAGCGGGTCGTCGTACCAGCCGCTGATCGGCGGCTCCTCGTCGGAGGCGCCTTCGAGCTCCCGCACGTCGATCCACGTGGTCACGCCGGGGAGCGAGTCCCTGATCTGCCCGACCACGCCCTCGACCGTCGCGTCGTACACGAACGCCGTGCACCCCGAGGCCGCCACCACGTCACGCAGCGTCTCCACCGGCCAGTACGGGTTCAGCGCCGCCGTCACCGCCCCGATCTTGGCCTGCGCGAGGTAGACCTCGGCCACCCGCAGCGTCTCGTTGAGCAGCGCCGCCACCCGCCGGCCCGGCCCGACCCCCTTCTCCAGGAGGGCGTGGGCGCGGCGGTTGACGTTCCTGTTGAGCTGGTCGTAGGTGAAGCTCTGCTCGCCGCAGTACGTGAGCGCGACCTGGTCGGGCGTGCGCAGCGCTCCGGCGGTCAGGATCGCGTGGCCGTAGTTGCCGTAAGGTGATCGCGCCATGGGGGAGGCCTCCAGTCAGAGGGGCTGATAGAGCACGAAGACGTTTCCTGAGGGGTCGCGCAGCACCGCCCGGATCTCGTGCGGCCCCTTCTCGGGCTCCCGCACCACCTCGCCGCCGCGTTCCGTCAGGTCCCGCACGGCGTCCGCCACGTCGTCCACCTTGTACGACGGCGCGACCGAGGTCGTGACGTGCTCCGCGGGCCCGGCCAGCGCCACGGTGACCCCGCCGCCGTCGAGCGCCGCGAACCTGTCGCCGTCCCTGAACTTCACCGGCAGCCCGTAGAAGGCGATCGCCTCGTCCAGGTTCGCGACGGGGATGAGCACGTTGCCGAGCTTCATGCGGACCTCCAATGGGGGAGTTCGTCGATGAACGTCACGCGTACCGGCATGCCGACGCGTACCTCGCCGGGGGCGCATCCCACCACGTGCCCGAACGCCCGCACGCCGGCCGGCAGGTCCACCCAGGCCATCACGTACGGCTCCCGGCCCCGGTAGGCGGGGGCGAACGAGCGGTGCACGACGGTGAAGGTGTGCACCACGCCCTCGCCCTCGACCGGCTCGAAGACGAGCTCCCCGCCACCGCACCAGGGGCAGGCCGCCTCGGGGAGGTGGACGCGGCGGTCGCAGGACGTACAGCGCTGGACGACCAGCTCGCCGCGCCTGCAGGCGGCCCAGTACGCAGAGGTGTCACCGCTCATCGCTTGCCAAGCTAGCGCACGCTTGGTTGCCCCACAAGGCCCCCACCCGGCCGCTAAAGGGGCGGATCCTCCTCGGGCGTCGAGAGGAGCATCATGGGCTCCTCGGTGGGCAGGCCGGTCGGCTCGTCCGAGGATCGGGCGAAGGATTCCTCCGACGGCGTAGGCGTCCCGACGGCCGTCCTGCTGTGCTCCTCGCTCGGCGTAGGCGTAGGTGTAGGCGCGTGGGGAGTCGGCGTAGGCGTGGGGCAGGCGGGACCGTCGATGGCGACCTCGCTCACCTGCGGCCCGTTCCCCGCTGCCGGCTCCGTCATCACCACGATCCCGACATACGCCCGCTTCCCGCAGGAAACGCCTCCAGGATCGTGCGTGACGGCACTGGTGTAAGCCGTGCTCCCCCGTAAGGTCCGCGTCTCCTGCCGCACCGTCCGGGCCGCCCCGCCCTCCCCTTCCCGCCGCGTGTACGAGATCCGCAACCGTACGGGCCCCGTGCCGTCCGCCGAGACGGTGATCGCTCCCGCCGTGCCGCTCCACCCCACGATGCCGGCGGCCCGCACCGCGGTCGGACGCGGCACCGAGGTCCCGCCCTGCCGCACCGTGGGAGGAAGGCTGGGAGGAAGGCTGGGAGGAGGACTGGGGGGAGGGGAGGCCGTGCGCGCGGGAGTGCTGCGCCGGGGAGCCGCGGACGTCCGGGTCCGGGTGGGCGTGGCCGCGTCCACGGGCGCCGGCTCCGGCTCGGTCTGCGCCGTCTTGGGCGGCGGCATCAGGATCGTGCCGGGTCCGGGAGGCATGCGCCCGCCCGACATCATGAGCGAGATCGCCACGGCGGCAACCGTCGCCCCCGCCACCCACAGGTACGGCGGCAGCCGGGGCATCCGCAGCACCCGGTCCCGGAGGGTGGTCGTGACTCTGGAGGCCCGCTCGGTCCTGGCCAGCGGGAAGCGCAGGGCCAGCAGCGTGGCCAGCTCGCCCAGGTGCCGCCGCCCGCGCTTCTCCCAGTCCGGGCCGTACCCGGCGACCGCGTCCTCCTCCAGCTCCGCCGCGAACTGCCTGGCCGAGGCGTACCTGGTCGCCGGGTCCTTGGCCATCCCGCGCCTGAGCAGGTCGCGCAGCGAGTCGGGCGCGACCTCCAGCGGCACCGGCTCCACCAGGTGCTTGTCCCGCACGGCCGGGACGTCCAGCGCCCCGTCCTCACCCTCCTTGACGGCCCGGTACGGCGGCCGCCCCCTGACCGCCTCGAACAGCACGCACGCCGCCGCGTACACGTCCGCCGGCGGCCCCGCCCGGTCCTGCGTCCACAGCTCGGGCGACATGTACTCGGGGCTGCCGGCCGGCACGCCCGGCTCCTCCGCGTGCACGACCACGCCGAAGTCGGCCAGCTTGCTGGTGCCGTCGGCCTGGACCAGGATGTTCTCCGGCTTGACGTCGCGGTGCGGCACCCCTCGCCCGTGCGCGGCGGCCAGGGCCAGCAGCGTGCTCTTCAGCACGGTGAGGGCCGCCTCCGGGCTGATCCCGCGGTGCTCGTCCAGCAGCGTACGCAGTGACACGCCGTCCACCAGTTCCATGACGACGGCCGCTCTGGTGGGGGTCTCGACGTACTCGTAGAGCCGGACCACGTTGGGGTCGTCGATCTCGACGAGCTCGTGGGTGTCCGACCGGAAGCGGTCCATGAACTCGGTGTCCCTGCGCAGGGTGGCGTTCAGGTACTTGATCGCCACGTAGGCGCCGGTCTGCTGGTAGGTGGCGAGGAACACGCGGCCGGTACGGCCCGCGCCGAGCTGGCGAACTTCACGGTAACCAGGGACCAAGTCGAACCCCCATCAGCAGCCGTCATCGATTCGACGGTCTCACCCGGGGTTCGGGTTGTCACGACTGGAGATATTTCGCCGGGCGTTAATGCGAAATAACCCTGTGTCGTGGGTGATATGCTGAGGCGTCCCAAGCAAGCGCTCGGCTAAATCGACGGAGGTCGCCTGTGGAGCGCGTGGCCGTGCTGGTGATGGAGATGCAAAGGGGCGTCGTCGGCGATCTCACGAAATTTCCGGATCTGGTGGCGGCCTGTGCGCGGCACGACGTCGTCGCCAACGCCGCCCGCCTCCTCCACACGGCCAGGTCGGCCGGCATCCCGGTGATCCACTGCACGGCGGCCTTCCGCCCCGACCGGTCCGGCTCCCACGCGGACAACTGCCCGTTCATCGTCGCCCTGCTCAAGGACCCCGGCCACATGCTGGAGGGCACGGCCGCCACCGAGGTCCTCCCGGAGCTGTGGGACGGCGGCGACCTGGAGAGCCGCCGCCACCACGGGTTCTCCCCGTTCACCGGCACCTCGCTCGACATGACGCTGCGCTCCCTGGGCGTCTCCCACGTGGTCGCGCTGGGGGTCTCGCTCAATCTCGGCATCCCCGGGCTCGCGCTGGAGGCGGTCAACCTGGGCTACCGGGTGACCGTGGTCAGGGACGCGGTGGCGGGCATCCCGGAGGAGTACGCGCAGGCCGTACTGAAACACACGATCAGCCTCCTCGCGACTCGCGCCACCACCGCCGACCTGGTGGAGGCGTGGAAGTGATGGACGGGCTGCGCCTGGACGGGCGCGTCGCGGTGGTCACCGGCGGAGCGGGCGCGATCGGCTCGGCCATCGCCACGGACCTGACCGCGCTGGGCGCGGAGGTCGTCGTCGCCGACGTGGACCTGCCGAACGCGGAGAAGGTGGCCTCCGGCCTGCCCGGCGCGCGGGCGCTGGCCGTCGACCTGACCTCACCGGAGTCCGTCACGGAGTTCGGCGGCGCCGTGGGCCCCGTGGACATCCTGGTGCACAACGCCGGGGTGTCGATCCTGGAGCCGTTCACCGAGAGCGACCCGGCGAACTGGGACCTCATGTGGCAGGTCAACCTGCGCGGGCCGATGCTGCTCACCAAGCTGCTGCTGCCGGGGATGGCGGCCAGGGGGCGGGGGCGGCTGGTGTTCATCTCCTCGGACGGCGCCAGGGCGGGGTCGGGCGGCGAGGGCGCGTACGCGGCGACCAAGGCGGGCCTGTTCGGGCTGGCCAAGACGATCGCCCGGGAGGCCGCCAAGGCGCACGTCACCTCGAACGTGGTCTGCCCGGGCCCCACGGACACGCCGATGCTCCGGCGGGTGTCGGCGGCCGAGCCGGGGCTGGTGGACAGGATCGCGCGGGGCATCCCGCTGCGCCGCCTCGGCACGCCCGCCGACGTGGCGGGCCTGGTGTCCTACCTCTGTACGGATCGCGCCGCGTACATCACTGGGCAGACGCTGTCGGTGAGCGGCGGCGTCACGATGCAGTGAGCGATCATGCGGCGGTCAGAGCGAGTCGTAGACGGCCTGCACCAGGCGCAGGCCGCGCAGGTTGCCGGAGACGGCGTTGGCCATCTTGTTCATGACATAGCCGATGCCCAGGCCGCGCTCCGGGTCGCCGACGCCGAGGGAGCCGCCCAGCCCGGAGTGGCCGAACGCGGTCCCGGACGGCATCGGGAACGTCATCGACGGCCGCATGTAACCCAGGCCGAACGACGTGTCCAGGAAGAGGACGCGGTCGGGGCCGTGCACGCGGGGGCGTACGGCGTCCCGCAGCGTCTCGGGGCGCAGCAGGTCGCCCGCGATCAGCGACCGGTAGAACCCGGCCAGTCCCCTGGCCGTGGTGACGACCCCGGCCGCGGGCCAGCCGGCGCGCAGGATGACGGGGTGGTTCGCGCCGCCTTTGAGGCGGTGCATGCCGGGATTGCCGAGCGCCCGGTTCATGAGGCTCTGCGGATCGAGCGCGGCCTTGGCCATCTCGGCCTGCCCTTCGGTGGGTGCCGGGCCCGCACCCGTTTGAGGGCTTTCGCCTGCCTTGAGGCGGGCCGTACGGGCGATCACCGTGTCCGGCGCGCCCACCCACAGCTCCAGCCCCAGCGGCCCGGCGATCTCGGCGGACACCAGCTCGCCGACCGACTTGCCCGTCACGCGCCTGATCACCTCGCCCACCAGGAACCCGTACGACAGCGCGTGATAGCCGTGCGCCGACCCCGGCTCCCACAGCGGCGCCTGACCGGCGAGCCGGGCGGCGATGGCCGCCAGGTCCCCGAACTCCTCCACTGGCACCGGCTCCTCCACCACCGGCAGCCCGCTCTGGTGCGTGAGCAGGTGCTCGACGGTGATCGCCGCTTTGCCCCGGGCCGCGAACTCCGGCCACACGTCCGCGACGGCCCCCGGGACGTCCACCAGCCCCTGCTCGGCGAGCCGCAGCAGCACGGTGGCGGTGATCGCCTTGGTGCAGGAGTAGGCGAAGGCAGGCGTGTCGTGCTCCCACGGCCGGCCCGTGTGCCGGTCGGCGACGCCGCCCCACAGGTCCACGACCAGCTCGCCGTCCAGGTGGACGGCGAAAGCGGCGCCCAGCTCCGCCCCGTCGGCGAGCTGCCGCTCGAACACCTCGCGCACGCGGGAGAACCGCGGATCGCAGTGCATCACACCTCCGTGTGAGACAGGAGAAAGGAAGCGCTTACTTGGTTCACGAGCCTAACAACTGGGGACGATTCGGCCCAGACGATCAGCGCGGCACCCTCAACCTCCTCACCCCGGCCGTGGTGCTCGACGCGCTGCGCAGCGCCACCACGGGCGAGGTGCTGAGCCTGGCCATGCCGATCAGGGGCGCCACCTCCTCGCCCGCCCCCACGACGGTGCCGCACCTGCCGGGCCGCCCGCTGCCGCAGCACTTCATGTCCGTGGACGGCGGCGACTACGCGGCCGGTGCCCGCGCGATCGGGGAGGGCCTGTACGTGGCCGACGACGCGCTGGTCGTCAGCCACCACGGCACCACGACCCATATGGACGCGCTGTGCCACATGTGGTCCGGCGACGAGCTCTACAACGGCCACCCGGCGGCCCGGGTCCGCTCCTACGGGGCGACCAGGTGCGGGATCGAGCAGGTGGGCGGTGTGGTGGCCAGGGGAGTGCTGTTCGACGTGCCCCGGCGCCTCGGCCTCGACCACCTGCCGGCCGACTTCCGGATCCCGGCCGAGCTGCTGGCGGAGATCGCCACGCCGCGGCCGGGGGACGCCGCGGTGATCCGTACCGGATGGCCCGCGGTGTGGGGGCGCTCGCGTGAGGAGTACTGGTCGGGCCAGCCCGGGCTGTCGGCGGAGGCGGGCCGCTGGCTCGCGGCGCACGACGTGTCCGTGGTGGCCTCGGACAACGCCGCCATCGGCGGGCTCAACGCCCGCGGCCTCGCCGACGAGAGCCTCGCCGACGACCTGCACCTCATCCTGCTGCACCGGCACGGCGTCCACCTGATCGAGATGCTGTGGCTGGAGGAGCTGGGGGAGAGGGGGTGTACGGAGTTCGTGTTCGTGGTGGCGCCGCTCAGGATCGAGGGTGGCACGGGCAGCCCGGTGACCCCGCTGGCCATCCTCTGACGTTCCCGCATATTTCCTAGCTCGTTTGGATATTTCGTGATCGACCGTTAACCCCTGACTCCGATGGTCTGTCCCGGTAAAACCCTTTTGCTAGGAGACCCATGCGCCGCCTCGCCCTCATCGGCCTCGCCGCCACCGCCCTGACCGCGCTCGCGTCCGTACCCGCCGCGGACGCCACCACAGCCGCCACCACAGCCGCCACCACGGCCGGACGCGGGAACCTGCGGATCAACCAGATCCAGACCGTGGCCACCCACAACAGCTACCACCGCGAGCTGACCGACGCCGAGAAGGACGTGCAGCGCAGGACCGACGCCAACTGGTGGAACCTGCAGTACTCGCACACCGCCCTGCCGAACCAGTTCGGCGCCCAGCACGTGCGCGGCATCGAGCTGGACGTCTTCCCCGATCCGCAGGGCGGCCTCTACGCCAACCCGCTGGTCAGGCGGGACGCCGGGCTGCCGCCGCTGAACGACCCCGCGCTCGCCAAGCCCGGCTTCAAGGTGCTGCACTGGGCCGACCACGACTACGGCACCAGCTGCTCGGCCCTGGCCACCTGCCTCCGTCAGGTGCGCGAATGGTCCGACGCGCACCCCGGGCACGTGCCGCTGACGATCCTCACCGAGTTCAAGAGCACCGACCCGGCCAAGGAGGCGATGGGCGGCGCCAAGAGCCCGGCGTGGGACACGGCGCTGATGGACGCCCTGGACGCCGAGATCCGGTCGGTGTTCCCCGACGATCGGCTCATCACGCCCGACGACGTCCGGCGGCCGGGGCTCACCCTCGAACAGTCCGTGCTCAAGCACGGCTGGCCCGAGCTGTCGTCCTCGCGGGGAAAGATCATGTTCTTCATGGACAACCAGGGCGAGAACATCCAGACGCCCTACAAGGCCGGCCGGCCGAGCCTGGAGGGGCGGGTGCTGTTCACGAACTCGCGTCCGGGCCGCCCCGACGCCGCCTTCGTCGGCTGGAACGAGCCGCAGGGCGCCAACACCGCGCAGATCCAGGACCTCGTACGGAAGGGGTACTACGTACGCACCCGGTCCGACGTGCCCTTCACCGAGGCCAGG
The DNA here is from genome assembly GCF_053590415.1 of Nonomuraea sp. NPDC003201. Lineage (NCBI taxonomy): Bacteria > Bacillati > Actinomycetota > Actinomycetes > Streptosporangiales > Streptosporangiaceae > Nonomuraea > Nonomuraea sp. NPDC003201. Next base: position 48,117 of record NZ_JBSFTC010000018.1, on the reverse strand, counting down.
TCGGGCGACACGAGCAGGCTGAAGGCGGCGCTGGACAGCGGCGCGCAGATGGTCAGCACCGACTTCCCCGTGATCGGCCTGTCCGCCAGGAACGGCAGCGACTACGTGGCGGAGCTGCCCGGCGGCGCCACGGCCCGCTGCAACCCGGTGAACGCTTCCTCCGGCTGCCGCGACCAGACCCTGGAGCACCTCAGCCGGTAGCCGGCCAGGTCACCTTTCAGTCACCGGTCGGCCAGGTCACCGGTAGGCATCTCACCCCGTACACCGAGGCGTCGTGCTTCAGCGGCACCTCGGTGGCGGGGACCGCCAGCCGCAGACCGGGGAAACGCTCGAACAGCGCCCGGTAGCCGATGCGCAGCTCGTTCCTGGCGAGCTGCTGCCCCAGGCACTGGTGCACGCCGTGGCCGAACGCCAGGTGCCGCCGCGCGTCCGGCCGGTCCAGCCTGAGCGCGTCCGGATCCTCGAACACCGCGCCGTCACGGTTGATCACGGGCAGGGACAGGGCGACCGTCTCCCCCTTCCTCACCAGCTCGCCCGCCACCTCCACGTCCTCGAGCGCCGCCCTGGACGGCGCCCCCTGGTGCAGGATCGACAGCCAGCGAAGCAGCTCCTCCACCGCGCCCTCCACCGCGCCTTCCACTGGGCCCTCTTTGAAGGGCAGCCCCTCCTTCAGCAGCGCGAACACGCCCAGGGCCAGCATGTTCGCGGTGGTCTCGTGGCCCGCCACGAGCAGGATCAGCGCGACGTAGGTCAGCTCCTCGTCCGTCAGCTCGCCGGTCAGGCCGCTGATCAGGTCGTCGCCCGGCTCCACCCGCTTGCGGCGTACCAGCTCGCCGAGATACGCGGTGAGGTCGGCCGTCGCCTGCGCGCCGTCCCTGCCGTGGGTGACGAGGGCGGCGCTGCGGTCCTGGAAGAAGTCGTGGTCGCTGTACGGCACGCCGAGCAGCTCGCAGATGACCAGCGACGGGATCGGCAGGGCGTAGGCCGTCACCAGATCGACCGGCGGGCCAGCCTTCGCCATGGCGTCGAGATGGTCGGCCGCGATCTGCTCGATGCGCGGCTCCAGCAGGCGCATCCTGCGCACCGTGAACTGCCCGGTGAGCAGGCGGCGGTAGCGGGTGTGCTCGGGCGGGTCGGTGGCGGCGAAGAACCCCGGCGGGGCGGGCCGGTCGGCACCGCCGGGGCGCACGACGTGCACGGCGGCGTGCTTGAGCTCCTGCCTGGCACTGAACCTAGGGTCGCCCAGCACGGTGCGGGCCGCCGCCATCGTCGTGGCCAGCCAGCCCTGATGCCCGTCGGCCATCTCCAGCCGGGCCATCGGCGGCAGGTCGCGCAGCTGCGCGGGCGGGTCGAAGGGGCACTCCTGGTTGCGTTCGATGGGAAGTCGCATAATTTTGAGAGTAGACTCTCAATTAAAAGTTGTATAGCGAATCAGCGCCTTCTCCTACGATTGGACTCGGGGCGGCCGTACATCGGAGAATGTTGTGTCATGAGCGATCGACCGGGCCTGCGCGAGCGGAAGAAGGCCAAGACCAGGGCGCTGATCCAGAAGGAGGCGCTGCGGCTCTTCCGGGAGCAGGGGTACGCCGCGACCACGGTCGAGCAGATCGCGGAGGCGGCGGAGGTGGCGCCGAGCACCGTCTTCCGCTACTTCGCCACCAAAGAGGACCTGGTGCTGGTCGACCAGTTCCCGCCCTTCATGGAGGCGCTCCGGTCGGTCCCCGCCCACCTCAAGCCCGTGCCGGCGGTAAGGGCCGCGATGCGGGTGATCCTGGCCGGGCAGACGGCGGAGGAGTTCGCCGAGAGCATGGAGCGGGAGAAGCTCATGTTCACGGTGCCCGAGCTGTGGGCGGCCAGCCTGGACAACATCAGCGGCGTGGTCAGAACCATGCACGAGCAACTGGCAGCCCGGGAGGGACGGCCGGCCGACGACCCGGAGCTGCGTAATGTCACGGGGGCGATCGTGGGGGTGCTCATGGCGGTCTGGCTTGACTTGGTAAAGGACCCGGCTCTGGATCCCTCGGTCGAACTCGACAAGGCCCTGGCCCACCTGGAAACCGGCCTCCCCCTGTAACCCCGCTTCACCCCACCCGGCTGCGCCTGCCCACACGCGTCCGCCCGGCCCGCTGCCCGTCCGCGCCGATCCTCCCCCACGCGCTTGCCCGTATGGCTACCCGCTCGCGATCGCCCTCGCCAGCCCTCCGGCTCGCACTCTCTCGGCCGGACCATCGCCCAGCCACGCCCGTCCACCCGCGTCCGTGCGGCCCTTGGCCGGTGGCGGCAGCCTGGGGTCAGGTGCCCGGGTAGTTGCCGCCGCCGTGTGCCGAGTCCAGGGCGTCATAGTCGGGCGTGAAGCCGCGCTTCGGTATCGCGTCCACGAACGCCACGTGGCTCGGCTTCTTGTACGACGCCAGTTGCGTCCTGACGTGCTCGACGAGCTCGTCCGCCGTGGCAGCGGCGTCCGGTTTGAGGGCGATTACGGCCTTGACCGCCTGGTGCCAGGTGGGGTCCGGGACGCCGATGACGGCGGCGTCGGCCACGGCCGGGTGGGATTTGAGGGCGCGTTCCACCTCGGCCGGGTAGATGTTCTCGGCGCCCGATTTGATCATCCGGAGCTTGGGGCCGATGAAGGTGATGGTGCCGTCGGGTTCGCGGCGGCCGAGGTCGCCGGTGTGGTGCCAGCCGTACGCGGACTTGGCCGTATTTAAGTCGGGTCGGGCGAAATATCCGGAAAAGAGGGTCTTGCCGCGGGCGCAGATCTCGCCCACCTCGCCGGTCGGCAACTCGGTCCCGTCCGGGGCCAGGATGCGTACCTGGACCAGCGGAGAGGGACGTCCCGCGAACCCCGAGCCCCCATCGGCCAGCCCGAGGAACGTGAGCATCCCGCCGACCTCGGTCTGCCCGTACCCGCCCATCTTGGACCGGCACCAGGGAGAGCCGTCCACCGTGATCATGCTGTCCCACTCGGCCGAATGGGAGACGAACCTCAGCGACGACAGGTCGTACTTGCCCCCGGCGTTCGCGGCCGTCACCGCGTCGATCATCGGCCCGAACAGGAACGCCTGCGTCACCCGCTCGGCGTCGATCAGGCGGCAGACCTCTTCGGGGTCGAAGGCGGGCGTGAACACGTTCGTGCCGCCGATCTGGAACGTGGCCAGGCAGAACATCATCGTGCCCACGTGGAAGAGCGGGCCGTTGTTCAGGAACGTGAAGCCGGGCTCCATCTGGCGTACGACGAGGAGTGAGGCGCTGTGAGCGACCAGGGCGGCGCTGCTGAGCAGGGCCGCGTTGGGGCGTCCGTCGAAGGCGGCGGTGTAGAGGGCGAGGACCGGTTCGCCGTCGTCCACCTGCGGGAAGTCCCTCGGCGATCCGCTCGCCACCAGCCCCTCGTACTCGTCCCCGGCCCGCACCCACGTGTTCTCGGACACGGCTGTGGTGGCGTCCGAAGGCTCCCAGACGACGACCTTGGGGGTCAGATCGGACAGTACGAACCGCAGCTCGTCCTCCGACTGCCGCCAGTTGGCCGGGCAGAGGATCGCGCCCAGCCGCGAGCAGGCCAGCAGCAGCTCCAGTACGGCGTGGGAGTTCTGGCCGAGCCACACCACCCGCTCCCCGGCCGCCACACCCCGCCCCGCCAGGGCGTCGGCCAGCCGGGTCACCCGGGTGTCGAGCTCGGGGTACGTGCGCCGTACATCCCCGTCTACCACCGCCGTGACCTGGGGACGGCTGCGGGCGTGATCGGCGAGGAGGTCTGACAGGGACAGACTGTGGATCATCTGAGCCTCCCGAGGGGTTACCGGAACGCGGGCATGACTTCGGCGGCGAAGAAGCGCATGATCCGCTTCATGTCCTCCAGCGGCATCGGGCGGGTGCTGCCGAAGTCGCACAGGAGGTTCGAGAAGCCGGAGTCGCGCAGGAGGGAGATCTGCTGGATCACCCGCTCCGGGTCCCCGATCACGTCCAGTTGCTCCCACCGGAAGTCGGTCGACAGCGTGCCGCCCTTGAGGTAGCGGTCCTGGTAGTACTCGAAGCCCTGCGCGGCCCGGCCGGTCTTCGGGTCGATGGGGGCGCTGCGCTCGTTGAAGATCCGCGAGCGGTCGAACGACGCCTCGAACCGCGCCTGGTCCTCGCGTGCCTGTTCCAGCGTCGGCGCCACGTACACGCTGCGCGCCACCACCAGGTCCGCGCCCTCGGGGTGGCCCGCCTGCGCGGCCGTCTCCCGCCAGGTCTCCGCCGCCTTGACGACCTTGCGGAACGGCGCCGCCGGGTCGGCGAGAATGGGCAGCCCGCGCTCGGCGTACATGGTCACGGTCTCGGGGGAGACGGCCGCCACGTGCAGCGGCGGGTGCGGCGACTGCAGCGGCCTCGGGACGAGGCTCACCTCGGAGCCGGTCTTGTAGAACTTCCCCTCATGCTGGTACGAATCCTGCGTCCAGAGCCCGAGGATCACCTCCAGCGCCTCGTTGAACCGGTCGCGCGCCTCCGCCAGGTCTATCCCGAACCCCTCGAACTCGAAGCTCTGATACCCCCGCCCGATCCCCAGGTCCAGCCGCCCACCGGAGAGCACGTCCACCATCGCGGCCTCCTCGGCCACGTGAACCGGGTTGTGCAGGGGCAGCACCACGATGCCCGTGCCGAGCCGGATGCGGGAGGTGCGGGCGGCGGCGTGGGCCAGCATCGTGAACAGGTTGGGGACGACGCCGTAGTCCCGGAAGTGGTGCTCGGCCAGCCGTACCCCGTCGAACCCCAGCTCCTCGGCCAGCTCGACGAGCTCCAGATGGTAGTCATAGACGTCCTTGAAGCCATGGCCGTCGAAGCGGTGGAAGAGGTGGAAGGTCGAGAACTTCATGCGGCGACCTCTCGGCAGGCGACTAAACCAAGCGCTCGCTTGGGAGCGTACCACGCTAGCCAGGAACGCCCCAGGGCCCGGGGGAAACGCATGGCCTTCCACGAAGGCGGCGCTTCGCGCCAAGGGGCTCCAGCCAGCGCCTCCCAGGAGGGGCTCCGCCCCCCTTCGACCCCCCGAAACCCCCGCTCGCTCCGCTCGCCAGCCCCCACCCCTTGCCTGGTTACCGGCTTGACCTGCTGGAGCCCACCCCAAACCCCGCTCGCCAGTCGACCGCCCGTTGCGTGGTTACCGGATGGGCTCGCTGGAGCCCTCTCCCGCACGCGAGAGGACGGTCAGCCTGCAGATCATTGCGGCAGGCACCTATGCGAGGCGACCGAAGGCGCGGAGCGGGCACGCGGCGGAACCGCGATCGTGGCGACTAAACCTCTGTAAGGGCGTAGAGGAGGGCGTTCATGCTGGTCCCGCTAACGAGGTCACGCTTGTCGATCAGACGGCGGATGTCCGTGAGTGGCACCCACTCGATGCGTTCGGCCTCCCATGCCTCGGTAGGCGGGCCGATGTACCGGGCGCTGTCGGCGCGGAAGATATGGTGCTCGGAGTCGGAGATGCCGCTGGTGGGCTGTGTGTAGAGCAACGGACGCAAGGGGCCGGGCCGCCAGCCGGTCTCTTCCTCGACCTCCCGGGCAGCGGCCGCGATCGGCTCCTCACCGTCGTCGACCTTGCCGATGGGGATCTCCCACCCCCAGGTGTCGGTGATGAAGCGGTGCCGCCAGATGAGCAGCACGCGATTCTGCTCATCCATGACGACCGCACCGGCTCCGGGCGCGGTGCGGATGAGCCGATGATCGAGATGCCTTCCATCCGGAAGCTCCACATCAGCCACCCGCACATCGAGCCATGGGTCGGTGTAGAGCTGTTCTTCGGAGTGGACCTGCCAGCGCATGCGGCTGCTCCCATGATGGACGCCTGAGTCGGCACCACGCTACAAGGGGATATCGGCCTGCTGCCTGGCGCGAGCGACGAACGCCTTGACGAGCTGAGTGTCGTAGGCGTTCAGCGCAGTTGTCACCGCCTCGATGCGTTCGACGAGGCGCTCGGATTCCATGCCGGCGGTGCAGTCGAGCATGCCCTCAGCAGCAGAGGTGGCCTGTTCGAGCTCCCCTCGCTCGGCCAGGATGAGGGCGAGCGTCGCCAGCCGGTGCGCCCGCCCCCGCAGATGGCAACTGTCCGCCAGGCGCAGTGCCTCCTCGGCGTACTCCTGGGCAGGTGTAAGGTCCCCGAGCCGCCGCAGCGCCTCGGCGTGCTGGCATTCCAGGAGTCCCGGCTGCACGTAGGCGGTCTCCGGGGGCTCCTCTCCCAACTGGATCTCGGCCGCCGTGGCCTCCGCCAGGCGCATGTGCGTATGGCAGTTTGCCCGATCGCCGATGCGGGCGTACGCCTTGGCCTGAAGAATGTGGAGGTCTGTCGCCAGGGCAGGGCTTAGATGACCGCGCGCTCCCCGTAGGGCGGTCTCGCAGTATTGGATGACACGCCGGTGCTTCGCCTGCGCCATCGCCTGGTTCGCCAGCAACGCGATCACGTAACCGCCGAACGCCAAGTTGCTGGATGCCTTGGCCATCCTGAGCGCGTGGAACAGATAGCGCTGCGACAGCGCCTGCCTGTTGGAGTCGTACGCACAAATGCCTGCGAGCGCCACGAGCCCACCTGCCGCCCTGTACAGCCGTCTGCCTGTCCTGTCGTCATGGGTGCCTTTGAGCAGCGGCGTGACACTGGCGTTGAGGAAGGCCACGAGACGCGGCCGTACGGGAACGCCTCCCACCCTGCGATACATCTGCTCGTAGCGGATACGCGCGTCCTGGAGCACCTGGACGTCGTTTGTTGACACCGAGTGTCGGCCTTGGCGTGAGACATCGATCTCGTGGGGCGGGTTCTCCCACTCGAAGATCGGGGCATGGCGGCAGGGCCATCATCATCGACGCGCCCACCGGGGAGACCTTGCTCCTGAGATCTGCTCGCCACAGGGCAACCGCCTGATCAACGGCCTTAGGCAGCTCCGTCCCGAAATCGTCACCTGTCGTTCTGGCCATCCCGATGTCCTCCAACCGGAGCACACGCTCGACCTTGGGTCCGATGATCTCGTAGATGATCTCCGGGACATCTCCTCTCGGAGTGGCATTGTCCCTGATCCATCGAGCTACCGCAGGGTGGTCGTATCGTGTCGGGCGGCGCGCTGTCGCGGTGGCCTTGTTGATCCGTGCGGCCAGTCCCGCGTGCGAGATGCCTGCTTCCGCGAGCAGCGAATCCAACAGGATGTTCGGATCACTCACGTTTGAACCTCCGACGAGCGACTCCCGTATGCGGAGTGTAATGGGATTGTCACATAACGAACAGGGATGTCGCTGCAGGTCTGGGTCACAGCTACATCGCATTCACACGGGGTGTGAACCAACTTCCACCGCTGGCCTCGATCACGCGCTTACGGGGGTGCCACCAGGCCCAGTGCACTGGCTCCATGACATGGAACCAACCCGAGATCACCGCTCCCGCTCCATGCTGCTCGCGACATGGGAAGCGCTCTGGAAGCCCTCGGCGTCCCCGCCGACGTCCACGACGGCTACGGGCTGGCCTTGGTATCCGTCTGGGTAGGACTGGTGGTCTGGTGCGACGGTGACCGCTACTGGTGGCGTACGGGCTGGGACGCCCACCGCAAGCGAGTGATCTACGCCTACCATTCGGTACTCGAACCTGAGCGAGCCGCCCGCCGCGTCGCCTTCCGCTACGTCGACCTCCGCAGAAGCCAACCGCTGCACCAGCCCAGCAGCGCAGCGACGACGGGCACTGTAGGGGCAGCCAGATGACCTCGGTAGCTCCACAGGTAGGAAGTCGCGTGACGATCGTGGACCTCCTGCACAGTAACGGGAGGACACGCGCCTACCGTGACTTCCTCCTTGGACGTAGCGGCGTAGTGATCGACATCCTCACTTATGGAGCCGCCACGCTCGTCAAACTCGACGGCAGCCATCAAGATCTGCCCGCTGGTGTTCGCCGCTGGTCTGTGCATCGGGATGACCTCGCCGCCGAGGCCGTGACCAGCACGGAAGGGCCCTCAGCGCCCAGTTGCCGAGCGGGGGTCACTGGAACCGGCTCTGAAGCGGTCCTGCACGCCGTAGTCCTTGGCACATCGACGAGCCTGTGCGCAGAGCCGATCGGACCACTACCAATCTGCAGTTGGTCCCTACCGTTCATTCCGGCCTCGCCCCGCGCCTGCACCCGATGCGCCGCTCTGGTAGTACACCCTTGAACACCGCATATGGCCTGGTCACGAGACCCTATGAGGCTTTCCCGCTGACAGTTCTCGCCGTCGCCGCAGGTGTGGCGATGATCAGAAGTCTGGCAACCGGTCCTCATCTCGTTGTTGGCTGCATCCCGAGCCACCGCGATATCGGCCTCGAAATCTGCGTCAAGCAGGCCCGCGCGTCTGGCGAGGAGCGCCTTGACCATACGTCCGGGCGTCGTGGTGGCAGGAGTGATCACCGCGATCTCCCACCATCGAGTGACCACGATGCCCTCCCCTTACTCGCCCTGGTCCAGAACCGGGAGGTCACCTTCATGTGATCACGTAGGACGTTGCGCGGTCCAGCAAAGCCGAATGATCAAAGCCGAGGCGCGATGCCGGGAGTTCAGGTGGCGCGGAAGTCCGCGATGATCTCGTCGAGCTGGCGCAGGGGGAGAGGTGCGAGCAGCGGGTCGTCGGGGTCAGGCGTCGGCACGTACGGCACCTTCTGAGGGAGAGGTGCGGGAGGGGCGCAGGACCGGGGCGAGCAGCGTCAGCAGCACGACCACGAAGGTGATCAGCGCGAACGCGGCGGGGTAGCTGAGCGCGCCCGCGACCCAGCCCGTCACGGCCGGGGCGATCAGGCCCGACAGGTACGTGATCGTCGCGACGCCCGCCACGCCCTCGCCCGGGGTCGTGCCCGCGTTGCCCGCCGCCGCGATCACGAGCGGCACGATCACCGCGATCCCCAGTCCGACCAGGGCGAACCCGGCGATGCCGAGCGCGGGCGTGCGGGCCGCGACCACCAGGACGCCGCCGACCGCCGCCACGGCACCGCCGGCCCTGACCGTCGCCGCCGGACCGAGCCGGCGGATGACGTGGTCGCCCAGCAGTCGCGCGCTCGCCATGCAGAGCATGAAGACGGTGTATCCGGCGGCGGCCAACCCGGGCCCGGCATCGGTGACGGCGGTGAGGTAGACGGCGGACCAGTTCGAGCTGGCGCCCTCCGCGAACGTCGCGCAGAACCCGACCAGCCCGATCACCAGGATCCCTCGCGTGGGGAGCGCGAAGCGCCGCGGCGCAGGCGCGTCGCGTACGGAACCCGTCATCCCGCTGTCGGGGAGGAGGCCGCGCCCGGCCGCCGCTCCGAGGCCGAGTAACGCGAGCGACATGACCCCGAGGTGGATCCGGGCGTCGATGCCCGCGTGCGCGGCCAGGGCGCCGAGTCCGCCGGCGGCCAGGCTGCCGACGGACCACATGCCGTGCAGCCCCGACATGATCGAGCGGCCCAGATGCCGTTCGAGGAGGACGGCGTGCGCGTTCATCGCGACGTCGCACATGCCCGCCGACGCCCCGAACAGCAGGAACGCCCCGAACAGCCACACGGGCGACGGCGAGAGCGCGGGGAGGGCCAGGCCCGCGCACCACAGCGCGAGGAGGACACGTGTGGCGGCGCGGTTGCCGAAGCGGTAGGCGAGGCGGCCGGCCATCGGCATGCCCACGAAGGCGCCGATCGACGGGCACAGCAGTGCGAGGCCGAGGGCGCCTGGGCTGAGGTGCAGGTGCTCCTGGATCCAGGGGATGCGCGTGGACAGGCTGCCGGCTACGGCGCCGTGCGCGACGAAGACGGCCGCGATGGCACGGTGATGGCTCATGACCCGAAAATTATCAGGCAGGGTTCCTGATGAAAAGAGGTTTTAGGCAGGGTCCCTGATTATTATGAGGACCGTGAAGACCGCCACCCCCGCCCTGGCCCGAGCGATCAACGACCGGCTGGCCCTCGACCTGCTGCTGGAGCACGGTCCGCTGACCGCGCCGCAGCTCCGCACGCTGACCGGGTTGTCCAGGCCCACCGTGTCCGACCTGATCGAACGGCTCATGGCAGGCGGCCTCATCGAGGTCACGGGCGAGAGCGGCGAGGACCGGCGGGGCCCGAACGCGCGCCTCTACGGGCTGGTGGCGGACCGGGCTCATGTGGCCGGGGTGGACGTACGGCGCGACGCCGTCAACGTCACGGTCGCCGACATCACCGGGCGAGTGGTCAGCGAGGCCAGCACGACGATCGGCGCGAGAGCCGACCTGGCAGCCCTCATCGCGAAGGTGGTCGGGGGCGCGGTGGGGCGGCGCGCGCTGGACACGGTCGTGGTCGGCGCGCCGGGGCTGGTCGATCCGCGCGACGGGGAGCTGGTGTCGCCCAACGACGTGCCGGGGTGGCGGCCCGGCATGATGGGGTCCGTACGCGAGCGCCTGGGCGTGCCCGTGATCCTTGAGAACGAGGTCAACCTGGCCGCCATCGCCGAGCTCCGCACCGGAGCCGCCGCCGGGCGCGAGGACTTCGTGCTCCTCTGGCTGGACGACGGAGTGGGAGCGGCGGTCGTTCTCGAGGGCCGGCTGCGCCGGGGGGCGTCGGGCGGCGCGGGGGAGATCGGGTTCCTGGAGGTCGGGGGCGTGGCGTTCTGCGAGCTGTTGAACGCCGAGATCATACGGAGGTTCGACCGGGACGAGCTCGCCCGGCGGATCGCTCAGGGTGCCTTCGCCTACGCCACCCTCCTCGACCCGGGGCTCGTCGTCCTCGGCGGGACGACGGGGCATGAGGGCGGGGACGGGCTGGCCGAGCTGGTGGCCGACCACCTGCGCGCCCTGGCCCCGGCGCCGACCGAGGTCCGCGCCAGCACGGTCACGGGCAACGCGGTGCTCCAGGGTGCCGTGCTGACCGCCCTCGATCTGGCCCGCGACCGCGTCTTCGGCTGACGCCACCCACTGCCACGTCGCACCTGACCGGCTGACGCCACCCACTGCCACGTCGCGCCTGACCGGCTGACGCCTCTGCTATGTCCCACCTGATGGCCAGACCGCGGGCGCAGGCTCGGGCCGCGTTCGCCGCGTGGGCCGTTGACGCACCGCGCCCCGCCCGGAGGGGCTGCCTCATCCCGAGGTGCAGGACAAGGCGGCCGTCGAGTGGGTGCTGGAGGTCCGGGCGGGAGATCCCGGTCGAGGGCGCGTGGCGGTGGGTCGGCGACCCGTTGAACAGGCGGCTCCCGCCTCCTTGGGGAGCTGCCGTGGGGGCTGTCAGGCGAGGGCGGTGATCAGGCCCATGGTCAGCGCCGTGCGCTCCGCGATGTGCTCCACCAGTACGTGCTCGTGCCGCGCATGCGCCCCATTCCCCACCGCCCCCATCCCGTCCAGCACCGGCCGGCCCAGGGCCGAGACGAAGTTCCCGTCGCTGGCGCCCCCCACCGACACCTCGTCCAGCAGCCATCCGAACCCGGCCGCCACCTCCCGCGCCTCCTTGAACAGCCGCTGGGAGGCCGCGTTCGGTGTCATGGGCGGGCGGTTCCACTCCCCGGTGGCCGAGATGGTCACCCGGGGGTCCGGCGCCTTCAGGCCGGCGAAGACGTCGTCGATACGTCCCATCTCCGCCGGATCCGTGACGCGTACGTCGATTCCGCAGCTCGCGTCCCCGGCTGTCACGTTCCGCCCGGTGCCGCCGCTGATCAGGCCGACGTTCACGGTGGTGCCGCGCTCGCGGGAGCCTGCCTGGGCCAGGGTGGTGACGATCTCGGCCAGGGCGTGGATGGCGCTCGCCCCCGCGTACGGGTCGAGCCCCGCGTGCGCCTCCACCCCGGTCACGCTCACGTTGAACAGCCCCACGCCCTTCCTGGCGGTCTTGAGCGCTCCCTCCTGGGAGGCCTCGAAGACCAGGGTCGCCAGCGTGTCCTCGCTGGCCGCCTCGATGTGCGCGCGGGAGGCGGGGCTGCCGATCTCCTCGTCCCCGTTGAAGAGGTAGCGCACGCTCGGATGCGGCAGCCCGAGCTCGCGCAGCCCGCGCAGGGCCCAGATCGACTGGATGAGGCCCGTCTTCATGTCGAACACGCCGGGCCCCGTCGCCTTGCCGTCCACCACCGCGAACGGCCAGGCGGCCAGCGTCCCGGTCGGCCAGACGGTGTCGTAGTGGCTGAGCATGAGCACGGTGCCGGGCGCGGTGCCCCGGTAGGTCAGCTCCAGGATGTCGCCGTAGGACCCGCCGTCGTGCAGGACCTCCTCGTCCGGCGTCCCGAGGCGTTCGACGGCCCGGCCACGGATCTCGCGCAGCCCCTTGACCAGCATGGCCTTGTCGTAGCTGTGGGTTTCCAGCTCCACCGCGGCCTTGAGGTCGTCGAGCATGGCCGGCAGGGACTGCCGGGCCCAATCGGTGATCAACACGAGGTCCTTTCTAAGGAATCGGCGCTCCGGGGCCGAGCGGGATGCCGAGCCACCAGAATGCGAAGAACAGCAGCGTCCAGACGACGAGCAGGGTGAACGAGAGCGGGATGGTCATCGAGGCCAGCGTGCCGATCCCGGCCGAGCGCCGGTAGCGCTGGAGGAAGCCGAGCGCCATCACGAAGTACGGGCTCATCGGCGTGATCGCGTTGGTGCACGAGTCGGCGATGCGGTAGAGGGCCTGGGTGTATTCGGGCGGGATGTTCAGGAGCATCAGCATCGGCACGAAGACGGGGCCGACGAGCGCCCACTGCGCGGACCCGCTGGTCACCACCAGGTTGATCAGGGTGACCACGACCAGGATGCCCAGGAACACCACGGGCCCGCTCACCCCGGCCGACTTCAGCAGGCCGGCCCCGTCGATCGCGATGATCTCGCCGATGCCGGTCCACTTGAAGTACGCCAGGAACTGCGAGATCGCGAAGAACAGCACCAGGATCGGCGCCATCTCGCGGAACCCGTGGGCCATGAAACCGGGGATGTCCCGGCTGCCGGTGATCGTTCCGGCGGCCTTTCCGTACGCCCACCCGACGGCCAGGAACGCCAGCGCGAGGAAGATCGCGATGGAGGTGAGCAGCGGCGACTGCACGATGCCGCCGTCCTTGCCGCGCAGCGGCGACCCGGCGGGCAGCACGGCCGCCACCACGGCGGCCACGTACACCACGAGCGCGATCAACGCGGCCCGCAGCCCCTTCCGCTCCGAGGCGCTGAGCGCCAGCGCGCCCAGATCGTCCTCGAAGGAAGCGGGGGAGGAGGAAGCGGGGGAGGGCTCCGGGTCGATGGGCATCGACTCGACCCGGCGCGCCAGCACGCGCTCGGTGACCAGGGTGATCGTGGCGGCCAGCACCAGGGAGGAGGCCAGTGAGAAGAAGTAGTTGGCCAGCGGCGTGACCGTGTAGGCGGGATCGACGGTGTGCGCGGCGGCCGTGGTGAGCCCCGACAGGATGGCGTCGGTCGGCGTGATCAGCGGGCTGGCGTCGTAGCCCGCCGAGATCGACACGAACGCCACCACGATGCCCAGGATCGGGCTGCGCCCCACCGCCCGGAAGGCCAGCGCGCCGAGCGGGATGAGCACGACGTACGCGGCGTCGGAGGCCACGTGCGCCACCATGCCGGTGAACGCCAGCGCGAACGTCACCCACTTCGGCGACACCCTCGACACCCCGGAGCGCAGCACGGCGGCCAGCAGCCCCGAGCGCTCGGCGACCGCGACGCCGAGCATGACGACCAGGATCGTGCCGAGCGGCGGGAACGAGGTGTAGTTCGTGACCGCGTCGCCGACCATCATCCGCACGCCGTCGGCGGACAGCAGGTTCTTGGCCGCGACGGTCTTGCCCGTCGCCGGGTTGACCGCCGACACCCCTGCCGCCGCCAGACCCCAGCTGACCAGCGCCAGTAACGCGGCCAGGATGACGAACAGCCAGAACGGATGGGGCAGCCTGTTGCCCAGCCGCTCGATCCCGCCCAGCACCCGGAGGAGGCCGTTCAGGGACCGCGAACCTGTCACCGTCTCGGACGCGCTCACGGGCACGCCTCCTTCCCGCATTTCGGTCAACCATTACACGCGGTAAGGAAGCGTCCTGACAAGAGTCAGGTCAAGAGACGGCGACAACCGGCTCCCGGAGCGGCAGCCGTACCTCGAACCAGGTCTCGCCCGGAACCGAGCGCACCTTGATCTCCCCGCCGTGCCGCCCGGCCACGATCCGGTACGAGATGTCCAGGCCGAGACCGGTGCCCTGACCCACGCTCTTCGTCGTGAAGAACGGCTCGAAGATCCGGTCCTTGATCGCCTCGGGCACGCCGGGGCCGGTGTCGCCGATCTCGACGATGGCCTCGTCCTCGTCGTGCGCCGTGCGGATCGTGAGCGTGCCTTCGTCGCTCATCGCGTCGAGCGCGTTGTGGATGAGGTTCGTCCAGACCTGGTTGAGCTCGCCCGCGTAGCAGGGGATGGGTGGCAGCGTGTGGTCGTAGTCGGTGACCACCGTGATGCCCGGGGGGATCTTGCCGCGGAAGATCGCGACCGTGCTGTCGAGCAGGTCGTGCACGTCGACCTGCTGGAACGGCGCCCGGTCCATCTGCGAGTACTGCTTGGCCGAGCCGATCAGCGACGTGATGCGCTCGGTGGCCTCGGTCACCTCGTTGAGCATCTGGGAGATCTCGATCGCCTTGGCCAGCCACTGCACCGCGGCGGGAGCGCGGTCCTCGCCCACCTTGCCGCGGATCTTCTCCAGCGCCTCGGGCGTGAACCCGGCGGTGACCAGCGCGGGAGCCAGGTCCCACGCGTCCTCGATGCCCAGCGCGTCCAGCGCGTCGCCCAGCTCGTCCTCGGCGTCGGACGTCTCCAGCGGGCTGCGCTGGGGCAGCTTGCCCAGGTTGGCCGTGCAGGACTCCTGCCACTCGATCAGCGTGCGCAGCTTCTCCGGCGGGATGCCCTCCTCGGCGAGCTGGGCGAGCTGGAGCCGCGAGGTCTTGATCAGCGAGCGCAGCTCACTCGCGGCGCGCACCGCCGCGGCGGCCGGGTTGTTCAGCTCGTGCGTGAGCCCGGCCGTGATCGTGCCGAGCGCGGTCAGCCGCTGCCGCCGGTCGATGACCTCCCTCTGCATCCGCCCGCCCGACAGCATGCCGTCGAGCAGGTGCATCGCCATCGGGAACCACTCGGCCACGATGTAGGCGAACTTCTTGGCCGGCAGCATGAACATCCGCGTCGGCGCGGTGGTCCGCAGCGTGTGCTGGTACGTCTGCGGCGCCCGGTCGCCGAGGTAGGCGCTGGTGGCGCCGCCGTAGACGCCGGGCTGCGACGCACGGGGCATCGCCACGGTCCCGGCGCTGACCGTCTCGCTGATCATCTGGATCTCGCCCTCGAGCAGCACCGCGAAGCACTCGGCCGGGTCGCCCTGCTGGAGGATCACCTCGTCCTGGCCGAACGTGCGCACCTGGCCGCTGTTGGCCAGCTTGGTGAGCTGCTCGTCGTTCAGCCGCTCGAAGAGGAAGAGTTTGCGCAGTTCATCGATGTCGATGTTGGTCATTGCTTCTCCAAGTAGCGATGCACGAGCGCGACGGCCATCGCGCCCTCGCCGACGGCGGAGGCCACTCTCTTGATCGAGTCGGCGCGTACGTCACCCGCGGCCAGCACCCCTGGCACGTTCGTCTCCAGGAAGTACGGCTCGCGCCGCAGCGGCCAGTTACGCGGCCGCTTCCCGCCCTGCACCAGGTCGGGCCCGGTCAGCACGAACCCCTTCTCGTCGCGTTCGACCGTCTCGCCCAGCCACGACGTGTACGGCTCGGCCCCGATGAACACGAACAGCCACTGCGCGTCGACCGTGCGCTGCTCGCCCTTGGTCGAGAGCGTCAGCCGCTCCAGATGGTCGTCGCCTTCACCGCCGACGACCTCCGTCTGGAGGTGCACCTCGATGTTGGGGATCGCGGCGATCTGCTCGATGAGGTAGTGCGACATGGACTTCTCCAAACCGTCACCCCTCACCAACAAATTGACCTTGCTCGCGAATCCCGACAGGTAGACGGCCGCCTGCCCGGCCGAGTTGGCCGCGCCCACGATGTAGACATCGGTGTCCTGGCAGGACGGCGCCTCGGTCAGAGCGGCGCCGTAGAAGACGCCCCGCCCGGTGAACTCGTCGAGCCCCGGCGCGTCCAGCCGGCGGTAGGTGACGCCGGTCGCCAGGATCACCGCGTGCGCGGCGATCTCCCCGCCGTCCTTGAACCCGACCACCCGCGCCTGCCCGCGCGGCTCCAGCGAGACGACCTTGCGCGCGGTCAGCAGCTCCGCCCCGAACTTCAGCGCCTGCCTGCGCGCCCGGTCCGCGAGCTGCTGCCCGGAGACGCCGTCGGGGAAGCCCAGGTAGTTCTCGATCCTGGAGCTCTGCCCCGCCTGGCCGCCCGAGGAGTAGGCCTCGACCAGCACGGTCCGCAGCCCCTCCGAGGCGCCGTAGACGGCCGCGCCGAGCCCGGCCGGCCCGCCGCCGACCACGATCAGGTCGTAGAAGTCGGTGGCCGGCGTGGTCGACAGGCCCACCGCCGCCGCCAGCGTGGCCTGGTCGGGCGACTCCAGGGTGGTGCCCTCCGCGGTCACCACGAGCGGCAGGTGGCAGCCGTCGCCGGCCGCCTTCACCAGCTGCTCGCCCTCCGGGTCCTCCGACAGCATCCAGCGGTACGGCACGTGGTTGCGGGCCAGGAAGTCACGCACCTTGTACGACTGAGCCGACCACCGGTCGCCCACCACCCGCAGCTCGGACCGCTCGATCCGGTCCGTGCGCATCCAGGCGTCGAGCTGGCCGTCGATCACCGGGTAGAACTTCTCCTCCGGCGGGTCCCACGGCTTGAGCAGGTAATGGTCCAGATCCACCACGTTGATCGCCTGGATCGCGGCGTCGGTGTCGGCGTAGGCGGTCAGCAACACCCTGCGCGCGTACGGATACAAGTCCATGGCGGCCTCGAGGAACTCCACGCCGTTCATCTGCGGCATGCGGTAGTCGGCCAGGATGGCCGCCACCTCGTCACCCCGCAGCCGCATCTCCCGGACGGCCTCGATGCCGTCCCGGGCCGCCTCGGCGCGGACAATCCGGTATTCCTGGCCGTAGCGGCGTCTCAGGTCGCGGGCCACCGCCCGTGAGACGCCCGGATCGTCATCAACGGTAACGATGACCGGCTTGTCCATGTCTTCTCCCCACTCGTCCCTACTGGAAGCATGTCATGTGCGGGGGAGTCGGCAGGCACTCGCTCATATCATGGTCGGATGCGTACACGCGATCGCATCATCGACGCCGCCGAGCAGGCGATTCGGGAGTTCGGCATCGCGGGTGCCACCACCAAGCGTATCGCCCAGCAGGCAGGCTGCTCCGAGGCGCTGCTCTACAAGCACTTCGCCGGCAAGGAGGCGTTGTTCCTCGCGGTCCTGCTGGAGCGGCTGCCCGCGCTCGGCCCCGCGCTGGAGCGGCTGCGGGAGAGCACCGGACAGGGCGACCTGGCGGGCAACCTGGCCGAGTTCGCGCTGATGGCGCTGGAGTTCTACACCAAGGCCGCGGCCATCGCCTCCGGCCTGCTGGCCGACCCGTCGCTCATGGCGGGGTTCAGGGGCATGCTGGCCGCCAGCGACATGGGCCCGCACCTGCCGATCCGGGCGCTGGCCGAGATCCTCCGGGCCGAGCAGCGCGGCGGCCGGCTCGACGAGGGGATCGACGCCGACGCCGCCGCGTCGATGCTGATGGGCGCCTGCTTCCACCGGGCGAACCTGAGGTACTACATCGAGCTCCCGGAGGCGGACGAGCCCTGGGCCGCCGCGATCGCGCGCACGCTGGTGCGGAAGTGACGCCCGTTACGCGATGACGCGGCTCTCGCCGCCGTCCACCAGCATCGAGATCCCGTTCACGAACGAGGCCCGCTCGCTGGCCAGGAACGCCACCACGTCACCGACCTCCTCCGGGTTGCCGACGCGCCCGATCGGCACCGCCTCGCCCCGCCGGGCCAGCCCCTCCTCGTCGCCCGCCAGCGTCCGCAGCCGGTCGGTGTCGATCGGGCCCGGCATCACGTTGTTGACCAGCACGCCGTCGCGGGCCACCTCGCGGGCCAGCGTGCGCACGACGCCGGCCACGGCCGAGCGGGTGGCGTTGGACAGCGCCAGGCCGTCCAGCGCCTCGCGGGCCGACCTGCTGGTGATCGTGACGATGCGGCCCCAGCCGCGCGAGCGCATCTCGGGCAGGACCGCGTACATCAGGCGTACGGTGCCGAGCAGGTTGCGCTGGACGGCGACGTCCCAGTCGGCCAGGCTCGTCTCGTCGAAGCGGCCGGCCGGCGGCCCGCCGGAGCTGGCCACCAGGATGTCGATCGGGCCGAGCACGTCACGCGTCTCCTCGACCACCCGCCGGGCCGCGGCCGGGTCCTCCACGTCGGCCAGCACGGCGTGCACGACCTTGCCGAACTCCTGCAACTGCACGACCGCCTCCGCGAGCCGCTCCGGGTTGCGGGCGGCGACGCAGACGTCGCAGCCCTCCCGTGCCAGGCTCTTGGCGGCGGCGAGCCCGATGCCCGCGCTGCCTCCGGTGACGAGGGCGACCTTGCCCGAGATGCCGAGATCCATAGGGGCGACTATAGATCGTGCGGGAGGGTTGCGACCTCTGCGTCGGGGGTGACGCGGGTGAGCTTGTCGGGGTTGAGCAGGCCGTAGATGCGCGTGATGACGCCGTCGTGGACGTCGATCAGCACGACCTGGCGGTGGTCCGCGACCCGGGTCCAGAGGGCCGGCTGGCCGTTGAGCTCGATCAGCCGGGAGTCGGCGAAGTCGTAGCGGCTGAGCAGGCCGTTGAGGAAGGCCATCACCTTGTGGCGCCCGAGGATCGGCCGCAGCGCGGCCCTGACCTTGCCGCCGCCGTCGTTGTAGGACACGACGTCCTCGTGCAGCAGCTCGGTGAGCGCCGCGAGGTCGCCGCCCGCCGCCGCGTCCATGAACTTCGTCAGCAGCTCGGTGTGGTCCTCGGCCGACGGGTGGAAGCGGTCGCGCCCCTCGGCGAGCCGGACGGAGGCCCGGCGGTGCAGCTGCCTGGCGTTGGCCACGGAGATGCCGACGATCTCCGCGATCTCGTCGTACGGAAGCTCGAACGCCTCCCGCAGCACGAACACCGCCCGCTCCGGCGGCGACAGCCGCTCCATCATGTGCAGGGTCGCGTACGAGACGGTGTCCCGCAGCTCGGCCGTGTCCAGCGGCCCCGCCTGCGCCGTCATCACCGGCTCGGGCAGCCACGGCCCCGTGTACGCCTCGCGCTTGACCCGCGCCGAGCGCAGCTGGTCGAGCGCCAGCCGCGAGACCACGGTCACCAGGAAGGCGCGCGGCTCCTTGATCTCGCTCCGGTCGGTGCCCTGCCAGCGCAGCCAGGCCTCCTGTACGACGTCCTCGGCGTCCCACATGCTGCCGAGCAGGCGGTAGGCCAGCCCGAGCAGCATGGGGCGGTGCTCCTCGAAGTCCACGGTTGGCATCATGCCCGGTCACCGGCGAGGGTGCCGAAGTGGGGGCAGCCGACGGTCCATGGGTGGAAAAGCCGCGGTAAGCATGATGAGCTTGGCGGGTGGCGAGAAATCTGATCCTGTCAGGAGGCCCGTTCCACGACTTCGCCGCCACGTCGGCAGCGCTCGCGGGAGTGCTGGCCGAGGTGGGGGTCGAGTCGGAGATCACCGAGGACATCGCGGGCGCGCTGAGCGAGCCGTCGGAGGTCCAGCTCATCACCGTCAACGCGCTGCGCTGGCAGATGGACCACGACCGCTTCACCGACCTGCGTGACGAGTGGCGCTTCGCCTTACCGGCGCAGGCCCGCACCACGCTCCTCGATCACCTCGACCGGGGCGGCGGGCTGCTGTGCATGCACTCGGCGTCGATCTGCTTCGACGACTGGCAGGGCTGGCCGCGCGTCCTGGGCGGCTGCTGGACCTGGCCCAAGTCCCACCACCCGCCGCTGGGGTGGACGGGCGTGCGGGTGCACGGCGATCACCCGGTGGTCGAGGGACTGCGGGACTTCGACGTGGTGGACGAGGTCTACAGCGACCTCGACATCCTGCCGGACGTCGAGCCGCTGGCGTCCTCCAACGGCCAGCCGCTGGTCTGGGCGCGGCCGGTGCGGCGCGGCCGGCTGTTCTACGACGCGCTGGGCCACGACACCAGGTCGTACGACAACGAGGTGCACCGCGCGATGCTCCAGCGGGCCGCGCTGTGGCTGCTGAAGCGGCCCGTCACCATCACGGAGTGAACGACCAGCCGCTCCAGCGGGTCACGTCCACGAGGATCACGGGGCCGCCGGGCCGGTGCTCGCGATACTGGCCGTACTTGGCCGCCAGCGCGTCGAGCGCCGGCTCGCGCTCCGGCCCCTCCTCGACGACCACGGCCAGGCCGTCGGCGCGGGCCCACCACAGCCGGGCCCAGTCGTCCTCGTAGTGGTCGGCCAGCAGGCTGACCCGCGGGTTCTCCCGGATGTTGCGCACCCGTCTGAGGTCGGTGGTGGTCTTCGGCTTGTGATCGATCGCGGTCACCACCCGGTCCGCGACCACGGCGAAGGTGACGGGCACCAGGTGGGGTGTCCCGTCGCCGCTCGCCGTGGCCAGCCGCGCCACCCGCTCGCCCCGGAACCTCGCGCGGGCCCGCTCGCCGTCCATGCGTCCCATTCTCACCGCCGGCGGATCGGTCCGGAACTTACAAGACCGCATGTCGCCGACGTGGGCACGATGAGTCCATGAACGTGAACCTTTCCGCGATCCCCGGCTTCCTCGCCGGGCACGCACGAGTTCTGGACCGCCGCCGCTACGACCTGCTCATGGGCGACGGCGACGCCGCCTCCGCGCTGGGCGCGCTGGAGGCCTACCGCAACCCCGACGGCGGCTACGGCTGGGGCCTGGAGCCGGACCTGCGCTCACCCGAGAGCCAGCCTGGGGCGGCGCTGCACGCCTTCGAGGTGTTCGCGGACGTCGCCCCCGTGACCTCGCCGCGGGCCGCGGCGCTGTGCGACTGGCTGGACTCGGTCACGCTGCCGGACGGCGGGGTGCCGTTCTCGCTGCCGCTCACCGTCGGCGAGGCCACCGCACCCTGGTGGGCGGGCGGCGACGCGGACACCTCGTCCCTGCAGATCACCTCGATCTCGGCGGCCGCCGCCCACCGCGTCGCGGCCCACGACCCGGCCGTGGCCGCGCATCCGTGGCTGGAGCGGGCCACGAGCTACTGCCTCGACGCGATCCAGGAGCTCGACAAGGCGCCGCACGCGTACGTGCTGGCGTTCGCGGTGCGCTTCCTCGACGCCGTGTACGACACCCAGCCCAGGGCGGCCGACCTGCTCAAGCGGCTCGCCGCGCACATCCCCGCGGACGGGCGGGTGCCGGTCGAGGGCGGCACCGAGTTCGAGACGCTGCGGCCGCTGGACTTCGCGCCCCACCCGGGCGGGGCGGCCCGCGACCTCTTCGAGCCCGACGTGATCGCGGCGGACCTCGTACGGCTGGCGGGGCAGCAGAAGGACGACGGCGGATGGGACGTGGACTACGCGCGCATCTCCCCGGCCGGGGCGCTCGACTGGCGCGGCGCCGTCACCGTGAACAACCTCGCTCTGCTGCGCGAGAACGGCCTCGTCTAAGGGGACAGGCGGCGGGCCGACTCCGACTCCTGGGCCATGCGGCGCAGCGCCTCGAACGCCTTGCCGTACAGGACGGTGCCGAGCACCAGGGCCTCCACGGCGGCGTCGCGCGGGCCGTCGAAGGGGATGGTGTTCATCTCGACCTCGGAGACGAGCTTCTGCGCGATCTCGACGTACGGCTTCAGGTCGACGGGCAGGCCGAGCTGGCGCATCCGGACGATCGTCTGGGCCAGCTCGTCCCGGGCGGGGGCGGTAGGCGTGACGTCCCAGCCCTGGCCGGCGACGAGACGGTCCACCTCGTCGCGGGCGGTCTGCCACTCCTCGCCGGGCTCGGGCTCGACCGTGGCGCTCAGAGCGTAGTGGGCGGTGCCGAGCAGCAGGTGCAAGGGGAGCGACTCGTCCTCGACGGCCTCGATGATCTTCTTGATCGAGGCGACGGGGAGCCGGCCCACTTCGAGCAGGGCTCGGATCAGGCGGAGTCTGCGCAGGTGGGACTCGTCGTACTCGGCTCTGGTCGCGGCTGTCTGCTCGCCGGGGTGCAGCAGGCACTCGCGGAGGTAGTACTTGATCGTCGGGATGGCCACACCGGACTTGGCACTGAGTTCGGAGATGCGCATCGCTAGATAATAGCGCTATCCAGAGCGGGCGAGGTGCCGGGCGGCGCTGAGGAGCTCGTGGACGTCCGTCTGGCGGTTCCAGAGGAAGACCACTTCCAGCGGCGGCACGTCCTCTTTTATAGGGACAAATGCGAGCGTGTCGGGGATGGTGGTGCCCTCGTGGACGCACAGCGCGTAGCCCGCGCCTTCCCCCACCATGTTGATGACCAGGTCGTGCGTGGCCGCGGCCGGGCCGAGGCGGGGGTGGAGGCGGTGCCGTACGAACCCCTCCAGGAAGCGGCGGGCCCCGGCGACCGCGTCGGACTCCGGCATCACCAGCGGCTCGCCCGCCAGGTCCGCCAGCGACAGCGCCTCGTTCGACGCCAGGGGGTGATCGCGGTGGATCAGCGCGCGCACCGGGAAACGGTGGACCAGCATGCGGGCCACGCCCCTGGGCAGCGAGCCCGGCGCGTAGCCGAGCCCGGCCTGCAGGGTGCCGTCCGCGATGGAGACGATCTGCTCGGCCGTCCCCATGGGGGCCACGCGCAGGTTGGAGGTCTGGAGCTGGGACAGCAGCCGGGCCACCACGTCCGCCAGCCCGTCGGCCACGCCCAGGCGCGCGGTCGTGACCCTGTTCCTGGCGGCGGCCACGGCGCGGTCGAAGGCGTCGACCGCCACGGTGGCCTGGGCCAGGAAGGCCTCGCCCGCCTCGGTCAGCTGCACGCCGCTGGACGACCGGCTGAACAGCTCGACGCCGATCTCCTTCTCCAGGGCTCTGAGCTGCTCCGACAGCGTGGGCTGTGCGATGTGCAGCGCGGTGGCGGCGCGGCGGAGACTGCCCGCGCGGGCGATCGCCATCGCGTACCGGACGTAGCGTAGATCCATCCCTCACCTCAGCGTGATGATGGGCTTATCGGTTGATCACTCCTCCGTATTACAAGAGGACCTGCCTCCCGTGAAGATATTCAGTTATCCACTGGTGGCGACATTTCCGGATTGAACGGGAGTTGCCGAGCAAGCGCTTGTCTCGGCTGTCGGTGCGGGCTAGCGTGCGTCTACGGAGCGGGCCATGGACGCGGGAGGCGGCGGATGCAGCCGTTCGGGGGGTTGGCGGCGGTGGCCGGGGTCGGGATGACGGCTCTGACCAGGGAGTCCGGGCGGAGCGAGCTGGAGCTGGCGGTCGAGGCGTGCCGGGCGGCGTGCGCGGACGCGGGTATCGGGCCGCGCGACGTGGACGCGGTGCTCAGCTACCACCTGAACGACTCCGCCCCCGTCGTCCAGGTCGCGCGGGCCCTGGGCATCGAGCGGCTCGGGTGGCACAACGACATCGCCGGGGGAGGCACGCAGGCGGCGTCGATCCTGGGCGACGCGGCGATGCTCATACACGCCGGGTTGGCGCGAAATATCGTGGTCTATCGGGCGCTCAACGGCCGCTCCGGCAAGCGCATGAACACCGTCTCCACCGGCCCCCAGGAGCGTTTCACGTACGGGCTGGCGGGCCCGATCCCGCTGTTCGCCCTGGCCGCGACCCGCTACCTGCACGACACGGGCCTCACGGAGGAGCACCTGCACGCGGTCGTCGCCCAGTCCAGGGAGAACGCCAAGGCCAACCCCCGGGCCCTGCGCCGCGAACCCCTGGAGCTCGCCGACTACCTCGCCCGGCCGTACGTGAGCACCCCCCTCCGCACGGTCGACTGCTGCCAGGAGACCGACGGGGCCTGCGCCCTCGTGGTCAGCGGCGTGCTCGACGGGCCGCGCGTGCGGGCGGTCGTCCGCGGGGGCGGTCCCGGCTGCTCGGCGATGGACCGCGCCCCGGACGTCACCGCGATCTTCTCGGCGTACGTGGCCCCCATGCTCTGGGAGGCGTCCGGCCTGCGGCCGTCGGACGTGGACGTGGCGCTGCCGTACGACGCCTACTCGTGGCTCGTGCCCCGGCAGCTGGAGGACTTCGGGCTGGTCGAGCGTGGGGATCTGGGGCCGTACCTGCTGGAGCGCCGGCACGCCTGGGTGAACCCGCACGGCGGGCTGCTCTCGGAGGGCTACGTGCACGGCCTGAACAACGTGGCCCAGGCCGTCAGGGAGCTGCGTGAGGGCCGTGAGGTGGCCCTTGTGACGGGGTTCGGGGGCAGCTACGGGAGCGCCGCTCTGCTCGTACGGTGAAAAATCGGCTGAAATGCTGATGAGGCCTCCGACATGTACGGGGTGATCCGATCCCGATGACCGAGGAGGCCGACCATGGGGACCGCCCGTGGATGACGACCGGAGGACCCGGTTCGAGGCCGTTTACCAGCAGACGTACGAGCACATACTCGGCTACGCCATGCGCCGCTGCGACTCGCCGGAGGACGCGGCGGACGTGGTCGCCGAGACGTTCGCGATCGCCTGGCGCCGCATGGACGCGCTGCCGCCGGGCCGCGCGTCCAGATTGTGGCTGTACGGGGTGGCCAGGAACGTGCTGGCCAACCACCGCCGCGGCCAGGCCAGGCACCGCAACCACAGCACGGAGCTCGACGCCGACCTCGCCGACCTGTACGCGCACTCGCCCGAGACCAGCGTCGAGCTGGGCGCGATCGCGCGGGCGTTCGAGCAACTGTCCGAGGACGACAGGGAGCTGATCTCGCTGGTGGCCTGGGAGGGCCTGGACCGGGCCCAGATCGCCACCGTGCTCGGCTGCTCGCGCAACGCCGTCCGCATCCGCCTCCACCGGGCGCGCAAGCGCTTCTCCAAGGCGCTGGCCGCGGCGGGCGTGACCGTCAACCACCTGATCATGGAGTCCGCATGAACGAGTTGCAGCACCTCGCCAGGGTCCGCGACGAGGATCTGGCGGGCCAGGCGTCCGGCGCGGGGGCGCGGGCGCTCCTCGCCTCGATCACCTCCGAGGAGCCCGCCGCCGAGCCCGCCCGCCGCCGGACCCCTCGGTGGCGTACTCGCCTGGTCGTGGGCGCCGTGGCCGTCACCGGGCTCGCCGCGGCCGCCGTGATCGCCCCCGCCGTCCTCGGCCCGCGCGGCCCCGCCACCTCCTACGCCAACTCCGCCATCGACATCGAGCTGCGCGGCGACATGTACGTGGCCACCGTCAAGGACCCGTTCGCCGACTACGCCAAGTACACCGAGGGCTTCAAGGCCGTGGGCCTGAACGTGAACCTGGAGGTCGTGCCGGTCTCTCCCACCCAGGTGGGCCAGATCACGGGCATGCGGTTGAGCGGCCGGCTGGCGGACAACGGCGAGTCCATCACCAACGGCACGTCGCCCGAGGGCTGCCCGTTCGGCAGTGCGGGCTGCGCGATGACCGTCGAGGTGGCCCGCGGCTGGACCGGCTGGGCCTCGATCCGGCTGGGGCGGGCGGCGCGGCCGGGGGAGAGGTACCAGAACTGGCGCTCGGCCATGAAGAAGGGCGAGATGCTGGCGGGCTACCGCGCCGACGGGAAGACCGTGGGCGAGGTCATGGCCGAGGTTCGCCGGCGCGGCCTCGAGGCGGTCTTCCAGATCATCGCCCCCGCGCCGGACAACGACGGCTACGCGGTGGACCCGAAGCAGCAGTCGGCCAGGGTCGGCGACGACTGGATGGTCTGGGAGGTCCAGTCGGAGCAGGCCGGCGTCGTGCGCCTGATGGTGACCAAGGAACGGCTGCCGAAGAACCCCGTCTACGGCGACACGAAGATCCTGGACGAGTAGCCGGGATCAGACGGTGAAGGCGGCGTGCCGGGCCCGTGCCTCGGCCTCCGGGAGCAGGTCCCGGGCCGCCAGCCAGGCCGCCGCTCCCGCCGGGTCCCCCGCCGTGACGGCGTCCGCCAGGAGGTCGTGGATCGCTCGCTGGACCGGGCCCTCCGAGGTGAGCACGCCGCCTGCGAGCACGATGGGCAGGCCCGGCTCGTGCACCTGGGCCGCGGTGCCCGCCAGCCGGGCCGCGGCCTCGGCGACGAGGGCCCGCGCGACCGGATCGCCCGCCTCGGCGGCCTGGCTGACGAGGGGCGCCAGCTCGGCGAGCGCCAGCGGCGGCCGGGCGTGCACCGCCGCCGCGAGCTGCGCGACCGGATCCTCGTCCACGCCTTCGGGCAGCAACTGCCGGACGACGAGCTCCACCAGCCGCCCGCTCCCGGCGCTCCCGTCGCTTCGGGCGGTGAGGGCGGTGAGGGCGGTGAGGGCGGTGAGGGCGCGGACGGTGGCGCGGGCGGCGGCGTGGCCGAGCCAGAAGCCCGAGCCCTCGTCCCCGAGCAGCCACCCGTACCCGTCGGCGGTCGCCGTCTGCTCGTGATCGGTAATTTTTGCCGCGATCGCCCCCGTCCCCGAGATCAGCACGGTGCCCGATGGCGAGGAGGTGCCGGCCGCGAACGCGGTCACGGTGTCGCCGACGACCCGTACCGGCAGGCCCTGGGGGAGGAGCGGGCGCAGGACGCGCCCGGCCAGCTCCCGGCACGCCCCGGGATTCCCCGCCAGCCCCATCACCACCGCGCTGACGTGCGGTAACGAGGATGATGCCGCCTCCTGGACGGCGGCGGTCAGGTGCGCGCAGGCCCGGTCCATGCCGAGCGTCACCGGGTTGGCGCCGGGCGCGTGCCCCCGCCCCACCGGCGCCCCGTCCACCGTGAACAGCGCGGCCCGCGACGAGGTGCCGCCCGCGTCGATCCCGAGTACCAGCATGTCAAAAATTATTGCCCAAACGCCTTGACGGCACCAGATCTCGGTCATAATTTTCATCACGTGGAACTACTCAACCGCATCGAGGCCGAGCAGCGCGACATGCCCGAGGCGCTGCGCAAGGTGGCCGAGGTGATCCTGGCCGCGCCCGCCGAGGCCGCCCGGCTGACCATCGTCGACCTGGCCGAGCGGAGCGGGACGTCCACGGCGACCATCACGCGTTTCTGCCGCGCTCTCGGCTTCACCGGGTACGCCGAGCTGCGCGTGGCCGTCGCCACCGAGACCGGCCGCAAGGCCCAGCAGACCTGGCACACCGACATCGGCCAGGAGATCCTCCCCGACGACAGCCTCGACAAGGTGCTCGGCGTCGTGTCCGGCAACGACATCCGCCTGATCCAGGAGACCGCCGACCAGCTCGACCTGGCCGTGGTGGACAAGGCCGCCCAGGCGGTGGCCAGGGCCGGACGGGTGCTGCTGTTCGGCGTGTCGAGCAGCGCGGCGGTGGCCAGCGAGATGGAGTACCGGCTGCAGCGCATGCGCGTACCGACCTGGAGCAGGTCCGACGCCCACAGCGCGCTGACGGACGCCGCGCTGCTCGGACAGGGCGACGTGGCGATCGGGATCTCGCACAGCGGCCGGACGCGCGAGGTCATCGAGGTGCTCGCGGAGGCGAGCAGCCATGGCGCGATCACCGTGGCCGTCACCTCGCAGCCGCGCTCCCCGCTGGCCGAGGTGGCCGAGCTGGTGCTGACCACGGCCAGCCGCGCGACGAGCTTCAGGTCGGAGGGGTTCGCCGCGATCCACTCGCAGCTCCTGGTGCTCGACGTCGTGTACGTGTCGGTGGCCCAACGTACGTACGAGCGCACCAGGCAGGCATTCGACGTGACTGTCCGGGCGGTGGCCGGACATCGACTCCCGGAAGGGGATTTATGACAGTAGATCCAGCAAAGTTTGCTCAGCACATCGCCGACCTCGTCCGGACGATCCCGGAAGATCCGGAGATCGCCCGAGCCGCCGGCCTCTTCACCAAGGCGGTGAGCGCGGGCGGCGTCATCCAGGCGTTCGGCTCCGGCCACTCGGAGGCCGTCGCGATGGAGATCGCCGGCCGCGCCGGCGGCCTCGTCCCCACCAGCAAGCTCGCGCTCAGGGACCTCGTCCTGTACGGCGACGCCCCCCGCTCCGAGCTGGACCGCTACGACCTCGAACGCGACCCGTCCGTCGCCCGCGCCATCCTCGACCTGGCGCCCGTCCATCCCGGCGACCTGTTCGTCATCATCTCCAACTCGGGCGTCAACGGCGTGGTCGTCGAGCTGGCCACGCTCGTCAAGCAGCGCGGTCACGACCTGATCGCGATCACCTCGCGCGACCACGGCGAAGCCGTCGCGTCCCGCCACCCCTCGGGCCGCAAGCTTCTCGACCTGGCCGACGTCGTCCTGGACAACCGGGCGCCCTATGGCGACGCCGTGCTCCCCCTGCCCGACGCGGGCGCCTCCGTCGGAGCCGTCTCCACCATCACCTCGGCGCTGCTGGCCCAGCTCGTCGTGGCCCAGACCGTACGCAACCTGCTCGAAGCGGGCGAGGTGCCGCCGGTCTACCTGTCGGCCAACGTCCCCGAGGGCGACGCCCACAACCTCAAGCTGGAGGCGCTGTACGCCGGTCGCATCCGGCGCGGCGCCTGAGTCCTCCGCAAGCTGTCACGAGCTCTGTTCGGCATGCCCGGAATCCGGGGCCGGACCTCGCAAGGAGAACCCCCCATGTACCGAAATATCGGAAAAGTTGTCCTCTCCTTAGCCCTCCCTCTCGTCCTCGTCGTCGTGGCCCTGGTTGCTCCGGCCAGCGCCCAGCAGTCCGTACGCCTCCAGTACCGCACCAGCGCTCCCGGAGCCACCACCGCCCAGGCCGAGCCCTGGCTCCAGCTCTTCAACGACGGCACCACCACGATCCCGCTCAACCAGGTCAAGATCCGCTACTACCTGACCGGCGCGGAGACCTACCGCTTCGCCTGCTCCTGGGCCGTGGTGGGCTGCTCGACGGTGACCGGGCAGTTCGTCCGCCAGTCGGGCGCCGACCAGTACCTGGAGGTCGGCTTCAGCTCCGGCAACCTGGCCCCCGGCGCGAACACCGGCGACCTGCAGCTGCGCTTCTACCGCGCGGACTGGCAGACGTTCACGCAGAGCGACGACTACTCCTACGGGTCCAACACCGCCTACACGAACTGGGACAAGGTCACCGTCCACGTCAACGGCCAGCTCGCGTGGGGGCGGCCGAACGGCACCGAACCCACCCCCACTCCCACGCCCACGGTCCCCCCGACGGGCTCGGCAGGCGTGCTGTTCGACGACTTCACGTACACGGGGTCGAGCGACCCGCGCCTCGCCCAGCGCGGCTGGACGGTGCGCTCCAGCTCCGGCGGCCCCGGCGTGCCCGGCGCCGCCTGGTCGCCCTCGGCGGTCTCGTTCCCGGGCGGCCTGCTGACGCTCGACTCCACCACGAACGGCACCGCCGCCGGCACCGTGCAGACCGAGCTGTCCACCGCGAACCGCAAGTTCTTCGAGGGCACCTACGCCGCCCGCGTCCGCTTCAGCGACGCCCCGACCGGTGGCCCCGACGGCGAGCACGTGGTGCAGACGTTCTTCACCATCACCCCGCTGCGCTACAACCTGGACCCCGACTACGGCGAGCTCGACTTCGAGTACCTGCCGAACGGCGGCTGGGGCGAGCCGTCCAACATCCTCTACACCACCAGCTGGGAGACCTACCAGGCCGACCCGTGGCAGGCCGTCAACACCCACACCGAGGAGCGCGCGAGCTTCGCCGGCTGGCACGACCTCGTGATCCAGGTCTCCGGCGGCCGGATCAGGTACTACGTGGACGGCCGCCTATTCGCCGACCACGGTGACATCTACTATCCCGAGACGCCCATGTGGATCATGTTCAACCAGTGGTTCATCGATCTTCAGGCCGCCACGGGGACGCGTACGTACCGGCAGCAGGTGGACTGGCTCTACTACAGCAAGAACGAGGTCGTCCCGCCCGCCGACGTCACCGGCCGCGTCGCCTCCCTGCGCGCCGCCGGCACCTCCTTCACGGACACCGTCCCCAACCCGTGACAAGGATCGCCATGAAGAACCGCATCCTGGCCCTGGCGGCCGTGTTCGCGGTGGCCGCGTGCGGCGCCGCCGAGGAGCCCAAGGCGTCCGCGGGGCCCGCCAGGCTCACCGTCTGGATCATGGACGGCAGCGTCACGCAGGACCTGCTGAAGAAGTTCGAGACCGAGTACGAGGCGGCGCACAAGGGCGTGGACCTCGCCATCCAGATCCAGGCGTGGGACGGCATCGGCGAGCGCGTCACCGCGGCCCTGGCCAGCACCGACGCCCCCGACGTGATCGAGGTGGGCAACACCCAGGTCGCCCAGTACTCGGCCAGCGGCGGCGTCACGGACCTGACCGGCAAGATCGCCGAGCTCAAGGGCGAGGACTGGCTGCCGGGCCTGGCCCAGCCGGGCAAGGTCGACGGCAAGCAGTACGGGGTCCCCTGGTACGCCGCCAACCGCGTGGTCGTCTACAACAAGGACCTGTTCGCCGGGGCCGGCATCAAGGAGCCCCCGAAAACGCGGGATGAATGGCTAAATATCACCGCAAAGCTAAATAAAAACGGAAATCAGGGCATCTATCTGACCGGGCAGACCTGGTACGCCCTGGCCGGCTTCATCTGGGACGAGGGCGGCGACCTGGCCGTCCAGGAGGGCGGCAAGTGGAAGGGCGCCCTCGACACCCCGCAGGCCCTGGCCGGGATGGACTTCTACCAGCGCCTCCAGGCCCTCGGCAAGGGCCCCAAGGACGCCGACGAGGCCAACCCGCCCCAGCACGAGGTCTTCGCCCAGGGCAAGGTGGCCCAGATCATCGCCGTCCCCGGCATCGCCGCCCGCGTCCTGGAGGTGGACCCCAAGCTGAAGGACAAGATGGGCTTCTTCCCCATCCCGGGCAAGACGGCCGACAGGCCCGGCACCGTCTTCACGGGCGGCTCCGACCTGATCATCCCGGCCGCGTCCAAGCGCCAGGAGGCGGCGTACGAGCTGGTCCGGGCCCTGTCCGGGGAGCAGTTCCAGACCGAGCTGGCCAAGACGATGAGCTTCGTGCCCAACCGCACCTCGCTGGCCGGCGTGCTGGACGGCGACGAGGGCACCGCGGCCATGGCGAAGGGCGCCGCGGGCGGCCGCGCCACCCCGAACACCCCCAACTGGGCCGCCGTCGAGGCCACCTCCGTGATCAAGCAGTACATGACCGCCGTGCTCACCGGCGCCGACCCCGCGACGGAGGCGAAGAAGGTCTCGGAGTCCATCACCACGACCCTGAACAGCGGGTCCTGAATGCGCGGCACCAGGAGCCCGTGGCCCTACCTGCTCATCGCGCCCACGGTGGCGGGCGGGGCCTTCCTCCTGCTCTACCCGATGCTCAAGGCCGTGGTGATCTCCTTCCAGCACTTCCGCATGGGGGAGCTGATCAGGGGCGGCGCGGCCTTCGCCGGTCTGGACAACTACGCCGAGCTGCTGGCCGGCGAGGAGTTCTGGCGGGTGCTGTGGCGCACGCTGGGATGGACCGCGATCAACGTGGTGCTGATCGTGGTCCTGTCCACCGGCGTGGCGCTGATGCTCGCCCGCCTGCGCCGCGGGCTGCGCCTGGCCCTGATGAGCGCCCTCGCCCTGGCCTGGGCCACCCCGATCATCGCGGCCACGACGGTGTTCCAGTGGCTGTTCCAGTCGGAGCTCGGCGTGGTGAACTGGCTGCTGGTCGCGCTCGGGTTCGACTCCTTCCGCGGCTACCCGTGGTTCGCCGACGGCACGGCCACGTTCGCCGTGCTCGTGGTCCTCGTCGTGTGGCAGTCGGTGCCGTTCGCCGCGCTCACCCTCTACGCCGGGCTGACCACCATTCCGGTGGAGCTGTACGAGTCCGCCCGGATCGACGGCGGCACCGGCCGGCAGGTCTTCTGGAAGGTCACCCTGCCGATGCTGCGGCAGCTGTTCGCCCTGGTCGCCTCGCTGGAGGTGATCTGGGTGGCCAAGTGCTTCCCGCAGATCTGGGTGCTCAGCCAGGGCGGCCCGGACGGCGCCACGACCACCCTTCCGGTGTACGCGTTCAAGATCGCCCGGGTGCTGCACCGGTACGACCTGGGCTCGGCGGTCGCCATGCTCACCGTCGTCATCCTCGCCGTCGCCCTGGTCAGCAACCTGCGAAGGATGGTCCGCCAGTGAAGAGGCTGACGCTCAACGCGGCCGCGGTCGTCGTGCTCGTGATGACGATCTTCCCGGTCTACTGGATGTTCCTGACCGCGTTCAAGCCGACCGGGGAGATCCAGGCGGCCACGCCGACGTTCTGGCCGGCGCACCCGACCCTGGAGCACTTCGTGACGGCGGTGAACGCGCCGGGGTTCTGGACCTACTGGCGCAACAGCCTCGTCGTCACCGTGGTCGCGGTGCTGGTCGCGCTGGTGACGGCGCTGCTGGCGGCGTTCGCGGTGGCCAGGATGCGCTGGCGGGGGAGAGGGGCGTTCGTGATCGCGGTGTTCGCGGCGCAGATGGCGCCGTGGGAGGCGCTGCTGGTGCCGGTGTTCATCATCGCCAGGGACACCGAGTTGCTGGACTCGCTGGCGATGCTGACCGGCGTCTACTTCATGATCACGTTGCCGTTCACGATCGTGACGCTGCGCGGGTTCCTGGCCGCGATCCCGCCGGAGCTGGAGGAGGCGGCGCAGGTGGACGGGTGCGGCCGCCTGGCCGCCTTCCGGCGGGTGGTCTTCCCGCTGCTGGCGCCCGGGCTGATGGCGACGTCGCTGTTCGGGTTCATCACGGCGTGGAACGAGTTCGCGTTCGTGAACGTGCTGATCATCAAGGACCAGGACAAGCGCACGCTGCCGGTGTGGCTGTCGTCCTTCCGTGACGTCTTCGGCACGGACTGGGGCGCCACGATGGCCGCCGCCAGCCTGTTCGCGCTGCCCGCGCTGCTGCTCTTCCTGTTCCTGCAGCGCCGGGTGGGCACCGGGATGACGGCGGGGGCCGTCAAGGGCTGACGGCGGTGAACGCGGCGTGCAGGGCCTTCGCGTCCGCCTCCGGGAGCAGGTCCCGGGCCGCCAGCCAGGCCGCCGCGCCCGCCGCGTCCCCCGCCGTCGTGACGTTCTTGTCCGCCAGCAGCTTCACCACCGCCTGGCGCACCGGACCCTCGCTGGTCAGCACGCTTCCGGCGAGCACCACCGGACCGGACACGTGTACGCGTCCGAGGGTGGCGACCAGGCGCTCGGCGGCCTCGCGCGTGACCTTGAGCGCCGCCTCGTCGCCTGCCTCGGCGGCCTGGCTGACCAGCGAGGACAGCGCGGCCAGGCGCATGTGGTCGGCCTGCGCCAGCCGGACGATGCGATCGGCGACGGCACGCGGCGCGGCGGGCCGCTCGTCGCCGAGGAAGTGCTCGACCACGAGCTCGGCCAACATGCCGCCACCCTTGATGCGGTCGTCGGGCGGGACCGGCATGCCGCGGTCCAAGACCTCGACCACCCCCTTGACGGCCTGGCGGCCGATCCAGAAGCCCGACCCCTCGTCGCCCAGCAGCCAGCCCAGCCCGTCGGCGATGGCGTCGAGCCGGAAGTCCACGATCCTGGCCGCCACCGCCCCCGTGCCCGACAGCAGCAGCGAGCCGTCGGGCTCCGGCGAGCCCGCGGCGTAGGCGATCGGCGTGTCGCCCATGTAGCGCGGCCCCTCCGCGATGCCGTGCCCGGCCCAGACCTTCGCCAGCTCGGGCACCATCTCCGCCACGTGCCCCGCCACCCCGGTCAGCGACGCCACGACCCGCCGGCCGTCATGCGCCCCCAGCGCCTCACCGAGCGCGGCGGCCACGTTGGTCACCGCCTTGCCCAGCCCGTGAGCAGTGGGATTGCCCGCGCCGGCCCGGGCGTAGCCGACCCTGGTGCCGTCGAGCGCGTGGACGGCGACCCGCGTGGACGTGGCCCCGGCGTCGACACCGACCACTAGCGATTCAGTCACGGTCCGAGTCTGGGGGTTGACGCGGACCGGAAGCAAGAATAATTTTCGCCAGAAGACCGGGTATTCGGAAGGAATATTCGTGACTTCAGGAGCGCTTGGGCGCGTCGAAACAGAACTACCCGGTTTGCCGGAAGCTTTGCGCAGAGTCGGCGAGGTGATTCTCGGCGATCCTGCCGAGGCGGCGCGTTCGACCATCATCGCGCTCGCCGAGCGGGCCGGCAGCTCGCCGGCGACCGTGACGAGGTTCTGCCGGGCGTTCGGCTTCTCGGGGTACGCCGAGCTGCGCGTCGCGCTCGCCACCGAGACCGGCCGGGCCGCGCAGGCGGGGTGGGGAGCGGGCGTCGGCCACGAGATCGGCCCGGACGACCCGCTCGACTCGGCCATCGAGGTGATGGCCGCCGCCGACGCCCGGCTCATCCAGGACACCGCCGCGCAGCTCGACCTCGACATCGTCGCCAAGGTGGCCGACGCGATCGTGGCCGCGCCGCGCGTGCTCCTGGTCGGCGTCTCCACCAGTGGCAACGTCGCCGCCATGTTCGAGGGCCGGCTGCGCCGCATCGGCGTGCCCGGCTGGAGCGCCGGCGACGCGCACGTGGCCCTGTCGGAGGCGGCCCTGCTCAAGGAGGGTGACGTGGCCATCGGCATCAGCCACCGGGGCCGCACCCGCGAGGTCATGGAGGCGCTGGCCGAGGCCGGCAGCCACGGCGCGCTGACGGTCGCGGTCACCTCCTTCGCCCGCTCGCCGCTGGCCGAGCTGGCAGACCTGGTGCTGACCACGGCCAGCAGGGAGACCACGTTCCGGCTCGGCGGGCTGGCCGCCGTCCATTCGCAGCTGTTCGTGCTGGACGCCGTGTACGTGGCGGTGGCCCAGAGCACCTACGAACGCACCAACGAGGCGTTCGAGCGCACGATCAGCGCCGTGGAGAGCCATCGGGTGGAGAGAGGCTGAATGACGTACGCAACCGAGGTCCTCGATCTGGCACGCCAGGTCACGGAGAGCCAGGCCGAGCCGGTACGGGAGGCGGCCGCGCTGATCGTGGCCTCGATCCGGGCGGGCGGCGTGGTCAACGCGTTCGGCTCGGGACACTCCGAGGCCATCGCCATGGAGATCGCCGGACGGGCCGGCGGCCTCGTCCCCAGCAACCGCCTCTCGCCCAGGGACCTCGTCCTGTACGGGGGCCACGCGCCCGGCGTGCTGACCTCCGAGCTGGAGCGCGACCCGGCCATCGCGCACGAGATCTACGACCTGGCGCCGGTGGCACCGCAGGACGTGTTCGTGCTGATCTCCAGCTCCGGCGTGAACGGCACGGTCGTCGAGCTGGCCACGCTCGTCAAGGAGCGCGGGCACCCGCTGATCGCGCTCACCTCGGTCAAGCACAGCACCCAGATGACCTCGCGCCACCCGTCGGGCCGCAAGCTGCTCGACCTGGCCGACGTCGTGCTGGACAACGGGTCGCCGTACGGCGACGCCATCCTCGAGCTGCCCGGCGGCGGCAGGTACGGAGCCGTGTCCACGGTCACCTCCGCGCTGCTCGCGCAGATGGTGGTCACCCGGGCGGTGGACGAGCTCGTGGCCATGGGCGAGACGCCCCCGATCTACATGTCGGTCAACGTGACCGGCGGCGACGAGCACAACAAGGCCCTGGAGAGCCGCTACGCGGGCCGTATCCGACGCGGATCATAGAAAGTCAGGAGCAGTCATATGCCTAACACCCCCCATATCAGCCGGCGTGAACTCCTTCGCGGCGCCGCACTCGTACCCGTGGCGGGGGCGCTGGCCGCCTGCGCCACACCGGCCGCCAAGCCCACCGCGTCGTCCTCGGCGGCGCCGGTCGCGACCAGCGCGGCCAACCCGTTCGGCATCGCGGACAACAAGCCGCTGGAGGTGTGGATCTTCGACGGCGGCTTCGGCCAGGACTACGCCAAGAACATCCACCAGCCGCTCTTCAAGAGCAAGCACCCGAACGTCGAGATCAAGCACAACGCGACCAAGGAGATCACCAAGGTCCTCCAGCCGCGCTTCGCCGGCGGCAACCCGCCGGACGTGATCGACAACTCCGGCGCCAACGCCATGGACTTCGGCGCGCTCGCCCAGGACGGTCAGCTCCAGGACCTCACCCCGCTGCTCGACGCGCCCAGCTGGGACGACCCGAACACCAAGGTCCGCGACACCATCGACCAGGCCGTCATCGACCTCGGCACGTACGACGGCACCTTCAGCGTGCTCGGCTACGTGAACTACATCTTCGGCATCTGGTATTCGCAGAAGGCCTTCCGCGACAACGGCTGGGAGGCCCCGAAGACCTGGGACGAGTTCCTCAAGCTCTGCGAGACCATCAAGAAGTCCGGCAAGATGGCGCCCTTCACCTATGCCGGGAAGTTCCCGCAGTACCTGTACGAGCCGCTGCTCACCATGGCCGCCAAGATCGGCGGCGCCGAGGTGCTCGTCAACATCGACAACCTCGAGGACGGCGCCTGGAAGAGCGACGCCATGAAGACCTCGGCCACCGCCTGGGCCGAGATCGGCGCCAAGTACCTCATGGAGGGCACCGCCGGCCTCGACCACGTGCAGACCCAGACGGCCCAGAACAAGTACAAGGTCGCCATGCTGCCCTCCGGCTCCTGGCTGGAGAACGAGCAGAAGACGACCACCCCGGCCGACTTCGAGTACGGGATGTTCCCGATCCCCGACTTCGGCAGCTCCGACAAGCTGCCGTACGGCACCCTGCACAGCCAGCCGAGCGAGAACTTCATCGTGCCCTCCAAGTCCCCCAACCCGCAGGGCGGCATGGAGTACCTGCGGGCCATGCTGTCGAAGAAGGCGGCGGGCGACTTCAGCGAGATGGTCAAGACGGTCTCCGTGATCAAGGGCGCGGGCGAGGGACGGCAGCTGTCGCCGGGCGCCGAGAGCGCGACCAAGGCGTTCGCCGCCGCGGGCACGAACGTCGTCTACTACCGCTGGCAGACCTGGTACGCCCAGCTCAAGGACGAGGCCATCGCCGCCACCGGCGAGCTGATGACCGGCGGGCTCAAGCCGGACGCCTACCTCGAGCGCCTGCAGAAGAAGGCCGACGAGATCAAGAACGACTCCTCGATCAAGAAGTACAAGCGTTGATGATCTTCAACAGGTATCGCCGCGGGCTGTTCATCACCTCGTTCCTGGCAGCCCCGGTGATCCTTTACCTGGTCTACGTGATCTCGCCGTACATCCAGGCGTTCTACATCGCGATGACCGACTGGCGCGGCGTGACGGCCACGCCCGCGTTCATCGGCCTGGACAACTTCAAGCGGCTCTTCGGCGACGGCACGTTCTGGAAGGCCGTCACGCACAACGGCGCGCTGCTCGTGCTGCTGCCGCTGATCACGATCGTCATCGCCCTGTTCTTCGCCTTCCTCCTCAACGTGGGCGGCGCGCAGGGCACGTCGGGGATCCGCGGGTCGAAGTTCTACCGCGTGGTGTTCTTCTTCCCGCAGGTCCTGGCCGTCACGGTGGTGGCGGTGCTGTTCCAGCAGGTGTTCCGGCCGGACGGCAGCGGCATGCTGAACGGCCCGCTGATGGCGCTCGGGGTCAGGCCGATCGGCTTCCTGTCCGATCCCGACGTGGCGTTCTGGTCGGTGCTGGGCGTCATGGTGTGGCAGGCGGTCGGCTTCTACGTGGTGCTCTTCTCCGCCGGCCTGGCCTCCATCCCCAGGGACATGTTCGAGGCCGCGCAGATCGACGGGGCCGGCCGGGTGAGCCTGTTCTTCCGCATCACGCTGCCGCTGCTCTGGGACACCGTACAGGTGGCCTGGGTCTATCTGGGGATCCTGGCGCTGGACGTGTTCGCGATCGTCTGGGTGATGACAGACCAGCACGGCGGCCCCGACTGGTCGACCACGGTCATGGCCGCCGAGATCTACCGCAACGCGTTCCAGTACTTCCGCTTCGGCTACGCCTCGGCGCTGGGCGTGATCATGTTCCTCTTCACCGTCGGCTTCGCGATCCTCTCGCTGCGCCTCTCGCGGCGCGAACGAATCGAGTACTGATGACAACGACGATCTCGTGGACGGCGGCGAACTCCCGCAAGCTCGCCCGCCAGGAGCGCAGGCGCCGGCTCGGCCCGCTGGGCGTGCTGACGCATGTCGCGCTGCTGGTCTGGGCGCTGCTGGTGATCGTGCCGATCCTGTGGACGTTCCTGGCCTCGGTCAAGAGCGAGGACGAGATCTTCGGTGACGCCTGGTCGCTGCCGGCCACGCTGCACTGGGACAACTTCGCCAGGGCCTGGGAGCAGGCGCACATCGGGCAGTACATGCTCAACAGCGTCATCGTCGTGGCGTTCAGCACGTTCGGGACGATGCTCATCGGGTCGATGGCGGCGTACGTGCTGGCGCGTTATCCCTTTCGCGGCAACCGGGCGATCTACCTGCTCTTCGTCTCGGGTCTGGCCTTTCCCGTCTACCTGGCCCTGACCCCGCTCTTCTTCGTCGTCCAGAACATGGGCAGCGTGCCGCTCATCGGCCCCTTCATCGGCCTGAACACGCACGCGGGCCTGGTCCTGGTCTACATCGCGTACTCGATGCCGTTCACGGTCTTCTTCCTGTCGGCGTTCTTCCGCACGCTGCCCACGGCGGTGGGGGAGGCGGCGATGGTGGACGGCGCGTCGCACACCCGCGTCTTCTTCCAGATCATGCTGCCGATGGCCAAGCCGGGCATCATCAGCATCACGATCTTCAACATCCTGGGTCAGTGGAACCAGTACCAGCTGCCCCTGGTGCTGCTGCAGGAGCGCGACAAATGGGTCCTCCCCATGGGCATCGCCGACATCTCCACCGCCGCCGGATACGACCAGGACTGGTCGGCCCTCTTCGCCGCCCTGACCCTGGCGATCCTGCCGATGCTGGCGGTCTACACGGTCTTCCAACGCCAGATCCAGAGCGGCCTGACCTCTGGAGCCCTCAAGTAGCGGGGGCTTAGGCTACGGGGTGTGACTGGCGAAATCCGCGCGCTGCTGGCCCGCCATCTCCCCGACTATCGGGTGCGCTCCATCGATCGGCTGGGCCAGGGCCTCGACAACACGGTGTACGAGGTCAACAACGAATTACTGGTACGGCGTAACAAGGCGGCGACCCCCGAGGAGAACCGCCAGGAGGTCGCCCGCCTGGCGGCCGTCAGGGAGCTGTCCCCGCTACCGGTCCCCGAGGTGGTCTTCGCCGACGACGAGTCGGGGGCGATCGCGTACAGCAAGCTCCCGGGCGAGCCCCTCAACCGGCACCCCGCCGCCGACCCCCGGCTCCTGGCCCAGCCCCTGGCCGAGTTCCTCAGCGCTCTGCACGGCGCCTCCCCTGACAGGATGCGCGACCTGGCACCGGTGGACACCTATCCGGCGCTGACCCTCCTCCAGGACGCCGAGCTCGACTACCGCGACGTCGAGTCCCACGTCCCGGAAGAACAGCGCCACCTGGTGGAGCGCTTCCTGCGGGAGCCGCCGCCGGACGAGGCCGGCGAGCTCCGCTTCTGCCACAACGACCTGGGCACCGAGCACCTGCTGGCGGACGCGGCCACCAGCACGATCACCGGCGTCATCGACTGGACCGACGCCGCCATCACCGACCCCGCCCACGATTTCGCCCGGATCTTCCGCGACCTGGGGCCGGAGGTCTTCGAGCTGACGGCGTCGCACTACGCCTTCTCCCTCGACGAGGCGGCCCGCGCCCGGGTCCTCTTCTACGCGAGGTGCGCACTCATCGAGGACCTGGCGTACGGCCTGAGCACGGGCCCCCACCACTACGCCGAAGCCGCCCTGACCCACCTGTCCTGGACCTTCGAGTAGGTGGCGCAAGGCCACCCACCCGTTGCCCGGTTACCGGGTGGGACTGCTGGACCCCGCCCCGGG
Organism: Nonomuraea sp. NPDC003201; assembly: GCF_053590415.1. NCBI lineage: Bacteria > Bacillati > Actinomycetota > Actinomycetes > Streptosporangiales > Streptosporangiaceae > Nonomuraea > Nonomuraea sp. NPDC003201. The sequence continues at coordinate 8,481 of NZ_JBSFTC010000018.1, read as the reverse complement.
GCCAAAGGTCTTCGCCGGGAGCGCTTCGCGCTTAGAGGTCCTAACAGAAAAGATCAACGGACGAGGCGTCGCCAGCAGATGATTGCCGCGGCAAGCTTCATGAACGCTTCGTGGATGTCGTCGCGAACCTCCCAGCGGATGCGCAGACGGCGGAACCAATGCAGAAGCGCGATCGTCCGCTCGACTACCCACCGGTGGATGCCCAGGCCGGAGCCGTGCGGGGTGCCGCGTCGGGCGATGATGGGTTTGATGCCGGTGCGCCAGACCAGGCGGCGGTACTTGTCGTGGTCGTAGCCACGGTCGGCATACAAGCAGTCCGGCCGCTTACGCGGTCGGCCGACGCGGCCGCGTACCGGCGGGATGGCCTTGAGCAAGGGCAGGAGCTGGGTGACGTCGTTGCGGTTGCCGCCGGTCAGGGAGACGGCGAGGGGGATGCCGCCTCCGTCGGTGATGACGTGGTGTTTCGAGCCCGGCTTGGCGCGGTCGACCGGGCTCGGCCCGGTTTTGGGCCGCCCTTGAGAGCCCGGACGTGCGAGCTGTCGATCAGCGCCTTGGACCAGTCGAGCTGGCCGGCGGCGTGCAGTTCGGCGAGCAGGACCTGGTGCAGCCGGTCCCAGACACCGGCCGTGTGCCAGTCGCGCAGCCGCCGCCAGCAGGTCATCCCTGAGCCGAAGCCCAGTTCCTGAGGCAGGAACTCCCACGGGATCGCGGTGTAGAGCACGAACAAGATGCCCTGCAACGCCAGCCTGTCATCCAGTCGCTTTCGGCCTGGATGGCGCCGGCGCCGCTCCACCTTCGGCAGCAGCGGCTCGATCCGCTCCCACAGGCTGTCTGGCACGATCCACGGCAGTTGCTCGCCCTTCTTCACGCGAAGATCAACGACCAGGAGCGCCATGAGACACGGCTCTAGATCATTTTGTTAGGACCTCTAATACTCCAGCATCACTTTGTGATCTTTGGTGTGTAACGTGCCGCTCTTGTGATGGATCATGATGTCGCCGCGTGGGTGGCAGGGTTGGATGACCTGTTCGCTCGGGTGGCGAGCCGGTTCGGGCGGCCGGAGCCGCGGCGGCGGGCGCGGGCGTATGTTCGGGGGCTGCTGGCGCCGCTTGAGGGCAAGAATGGGTGGACACTGGCCGAGGCGGCGGGCGAGAGTAACCCGCTGGGGATGCAGCGGCTGCTGAATGCGGCCCAGTGGGACGCTGATGCGGTGCGCGATGATCTGCGTGCTTACGTAGTCGAGCACCTGGGCGCGCGTGATGGTGTGCTGGTCGTGGACGAGACCGGGTTCATCAAGAAGGGCGACAAGTCCGCCGGGGTCCAGCGCCAGTACTCCGGCACAGCCGGGCGGATCGAGAATTGCCAGCTGGGTGTGTTCCTGGCGTATGCGACCAGCGCCGGTCGCACCCTGGTAGATCGGGAGCTGTATCTGCCCAAGTCGTGGATCGGTGATCGCGACCGGTGTGCCGAGGCGGGAATCGGGCCCGCGGTGGAGTTCGCCACCAAACAGGTGCTGGCGCGCCGGATGCTGACCCGGGCGATCGAGGCTGGGGTGCCGGCCGCGTGGGTGACCGCCGATGAGGCGTATGGCCAGGACTACAAGTTCCGCGTCTTTCTCGAGCAGCACCGCATCGGCTATGTGGTGGCGGTGCCGCGCAGTCAGGCGATCAGTGGGGGCCTCGGCCCGCGAGCACGGGCCGAAAGCCTGGTCGCCGAGGTGCCGGCGTCCTCTTGGAAGCGGCTCTCGGCCGGTCAGGGGGCCAAGGGGCCGCGCCTGTATGACTGGGCGATGGCCACCTTGCCGATCATCCGCGAACCGGAGGAGGGGTATGAGCGGTGGATCCTCATCCGCCGCAGCATCGCTCATCCCGACGAGGTGGCCTTCTACCTCGGCTTCGGCCCAGCCGACACTACGATCGACGAACTGGTGAAGGTTGCTGGAAGCCGCTGGGCCATCGAGGAGTGTTTCCAGAGCGCCAAGACCCAGGTCGGACTGGATCAGTACCAAGTTCGCCGTTACGAGGCCTGGTATCGGCACATCACCTTGGCGATGCTCGCCCACGCCTATCTTGCCGTCACTGCAACAAACAGCCGGTCGAAACGGATCGGGACGGCCTCGTCCCCCTCTCGATGGGAGAGGTCCGGCGTCTACTGGCACACATGATCACACGACCACCCGACCTTGATCAAATCCGAACGTGGTCGCATTGGCGCCGTCGCCACCAGTACACAGCCAAGATCAGCCACTACCGCCGAAGACAGCCAGAGATCACAAAGTGATGCTGGAGTACTAAGGGAGCTCAGCCGCCGCCCCCAGTCGGGCCTGGTCCCGACCCCTGGAGGCCTTCGCTCCGCGAAGACGTCCTTATCCAGGCAGGCTCCGCCTGCGCAGCGCTCCAGTGCTGGTCGCAGGTGACAAAGCGGGACAGTGGAACGCCTGGTACAGGAGGGCCATCCCGCTCGCCGAACAGCGGTACGAGATTTACGTGAAGGAACGCCGCGCGGAAGAGGAAGGCCGATCATGACAGGTTACGTACGCTGGAAGGACATTCGGGCCCCGAATACGTCAGCCGCGCCGGTGGTGAGGAAGCTGTGGAGGCGGGCAAGCAGGAGCTGCTCGCTGAGGTCCAAGGCCACCGCCTTGCTGAGATCCGCCGCGGCCGAGGTCTGACTCAGCGGGATCTGGCCGAGCGCATGGGAGTTACCAAGGGCCGTATTTCGCAGATCGAGCAGGGCAAGATCTCGGGGCAAGACGTCCTCGCTCGCTACGCCAGCGCCCTTGGCGGACGGCTGCACCAGGCGATCTACTTCGACGACGGCGATATTGCCGCTATCGCGTGATCTGCGGCTGAAACGGGTCGCGAAGGGCTGGGGTATCACGGTTTGCTGCCGGAGTCGGCTGTCGTGAAGCAAACCGGGAGAGAGCGTCGGAATGCCGCGATGACTTCGAGTTGTCGTTCGCTTCGCCCCCGCCCACCCGCCGCCGCCTCACCGAATGCCGGGCCGGCGTCACTCATCCGCTAGTTGTGCGACCCGTTGGAAGCGGAGGGTAAACTTCAAGACGCCCAGAGTTACAGTCGCGGTGTGCGGAGCAGCCGGTCATGGCACACCCGATTCCTGCGCTGGACGCCGTGACGGCCCTTGTGCCCCTTCGTGGCTCTGCGGCGGCAGTCTCCTCTCTGCTGGCGACTGCCCGGGCGACCGGCACGCGTGTGAGCCGCACCAAGCCCTGCCATCTCCTCTATCTGGCCGATCTCCGCGCCGTCGAGAAAGGACTGCCCGCCGGCTCCGGCCTCGAATGGCGTTGGAGAGCCAGCGGTCCTCACAGCTTTCGTCTGGTCGAGGTCGAGCGTGACCTTCGTGAGGGGGCGTGAGCGCCGGGCCGACGCGCGGCTCGACCTTGCTGGAGGGCCACCTCTGCCCGATCTGGGCTCCGGACTGGCTGCCCTCCGCCAGTGGGTCGAGCGTAATCCGCTGCCTGAAGATGAGCCTGGCGGCATCGAGGATCTCGCGGAAGAGATCCGGTACCTCGCACAGCATCGGGTGGATTGTCGTATCTCTGGCTCCATTCCTGATCAAACACCACCCCGCCGCGCGCACTCTGGTCATCGGCATGCCTGAGATCTTTCCCTGGGTTCGCCACCTCACGGCAGACGAACTGCGCGCCTTCACCCTCGAACTGGTCGAGACGCTTTCCGATGCTGCTGAGCCGACAGTCGACACCACGAGGCAGGAGGTCATCGCCGGGTGGCGGGCAACAGCCCGCATCAAGGCGGATCCCGCATGCTACGCCGAGGCTCGCAAGGCCACCACGGGCGACTTCGGGCCGGTTGAGATTTCGGTGTGGGCCCGAAGCGCGGGGACGGAGTAACGGTGCCACCCACGGATGATGAATGGGACGTGCGGACTGCGGCTCAAATCCGGCTGGGCGGGGACGTCGTTCCGCGTCGTTTGGGGCGCAGAACGGTTCGCGATGAGGCCTGTGTCCGGCTGACGGACGAGGCGGCGAAAACGCGGCGTTCCAGGGGAAGCTGGGCTCCGCCGCCGGCCAGGTGGTGTCAGTCGTCCCAGCGTTGGGCGTTCTGGTCGTTCAGGGAGCCCGGGGGCTGGGGGATGACGCAGAAGGGCAGCCCGGCGGGGTCCTCCATGACGCACCAATGGTCGTTGACCAGCCGCAGCCGCCGGGCTCCGAGGGCCTCCAGGCGTGCGGTCTCCGCCTCCAGGTCGTCGGTGTGGATGTCGAGATGGACGCGTGCGGGGCCGGTCCCGAGTCGCTGGACGAGCAGGGCGAAGACGTCACCAGGTAAGAAAGCGCCGTGGTACTCCGGGTACCGCTCGAACTGGGTCAGCGTCTGACCGGTCGCCTCCTGCCAGAACGTCATCTCCTTGTCGTGATCGCCCTCCGGGACGTCGATCACAACCTTGTAGAGCCTGCTGTAGTGCGTCATGTCCCCCATCCTCCTGGACGGGGGACATCGTCGGGACGGGGTGTTCGCCGGGTCCTGCCGGGGGGCGAGGGAGATTCGTACTTCGGCGAACGAACGGCGTCGCGGCGCCCCGCCGTCAGCGGCCGAGGAGGGAGAGTGCTCCGGCGCCCAGCGGGCCGAGCCACTGGGCGATGCGGCTCAGGGCGTCGATCAACGTGGCGCCGGCGCCGGCGAGCGCTCCGGCGCGTTCCAGCATGAGGTCATCCCCGACCCTGATCGCGGCGACGGGATGGTCGGGCACGCGCACGGCCACCGTCTCCAGCCCGCCGGACGCCTCCAGCGGCACCCGGCGGCTGCGCCGCAGGACCAGCGTGAGCGGCCCCGGCCAGAACCGCTCGGCCGGCAGGCGCGCCGTCTCGGGCACCTCCTGGCCGGCCGCCTGCTCGATGTCGCTGGTCGGTGCCGTCACCCGCGCCGTCCTCTCACCGTTCCTCGCTTCCCTGGTCGGCTGCACTGGCGCCACGGTGGCCTCGGAGGGCGGCCTCCAAGGCGAGGCGCCAGTGGCGGTCGGCCTGATCGCGGTCGCCCAACCTGCCGTACAGCTCCAGGCTGGCCAGGCCGTGAACCAGGGCGTTGAGATGGACAGCGATGCCGAGCGGGTCGACTGGAGCGAACCGGCCGCTGTCCACGCATCGCGCCACGGCCCGGACGAGGGTGTCGAACGTTCCCTGGATCTGCGCCAGGGCCGCCTCGTCGGGACGGAAGTCAGGCACTGGGTGGCCGAACATCAGCTCATACAGGTGGGGATTGGCCAGCGCAGAGGCCCGATATGCGTGCCCGAGCTCCATCAGATCGGCTTCGGGATCTCCGTCACAAGGGACGGTGGCGAACTGCTCGGCCAACCGTGCGAACCCCTCCAGGAACATCGCGCGCAGCAGCCCGGGCTTGCCACCGAACAGGTTGTACACGGCGGTCGTGGAGGTGCCGACCTCACCGGCGATCCGCCGGGTACTGAGGGCTTGCGGGCCCTCCTCGGCAAGTATGCGCCCAGCGGCGTCCAGGAGATCACGGCGCAGTGCTTCGTAGTCGCGGGTACGGGGACGTGCCATGTTGACAAACCTATCATAACGCTGTTTTATAACACTGTTCCTAAACCCCTCCTCGCGCCGTGGCCAATCGTGCCGCGTGGTGGTAGATCCGAAAGGCCCACGATGTCTGATCTGCACGTTGTCTTGGGAGCCAGCGGCGCCGTCGGTGCTGCGGTCGTCCGTGAACTCGCATCCCGTGGACACCGCGTCCGCGCCGTTTCCCGCAACACCTCGGTGCCGGAACTGCCGGGCGTGCAAGCCCTGCGGGAAGATGTCACCACCGCCGGCGGCGCGGCGGCCGCCTGTGCGAGCGCGGCCGTCGTCTACCACTGCGCCGCACCCGCCTACCACCGGTGGGTGCAGGAGTTTCCCGGGCTGACCGCGGCGATCCGCCAGGGCGCAGCCGGCGCGAAGCTGGTCTTCGCCGACAACTTGTACATGTACGGTCCGGTGGACGCGCCCATGACCGAGGACCTGCCGTACGCCTGGCGCACCCCCATGAGCCGAGTTCGCGCCGAGATGGCCGAGTCGCTCCTGGCCGCGCACCGCGTCGGCGACCTGCGCGTCGCCATCGGCAGGGCCTCCGACTATTACGGTGCCGGCGGCGTCAACAGCACGGTCGGCGCCACCGTATTCGGGCAGGCGACTCGCGGCCGGACCATCCGCTGGGCCGGGTCGCTGGACCAGCCGCACTCGTTGAACTACCTGCCTGACATCGCCCGTGCCCTGGTCACGCTAGGGACAGACGAGCGGGCCGACGGCCAGGTCTGGCACCTGCCGGCCGACCGGCCTGTGACCGGGCGAGAGTTCATCGATCTGATCTCCGCCGAGCTCGGGCATCCGGTGAAAGCCGCGGCCCTCGGCCGTCCCATGCAGCGCGTCCTTGGGCTGTTCAACCCCACCATCCGGACCCTCGGCCAGACCTGGTACCAGCGAGACCGCCCATTCGTCGCTGACACCTCCAAGTTCACCCACACCTTTGGGCCGCTCTCCATGACCCCGCACCGTGAGGCCATCGCCGCCACTCTCGACTGGTACCGCACCCACCCCTCGTGACCGGATGTCGGTGAGAAATGTCCGGGCATCGCGGAGGCGCGGGGTGCCGAGCTGGCCGATCCCCCAGGTGCGGTCGACACGATCTGGGCGTTCCTGCACGGCTGCGTGTCGCTGGCGATGGCGGGCAGGATCGCCGACGGGACGGAGCGCTCCAGAACGCTCATGCTGAACGCCCTGGAGCCGATGTTCGTCGCCCAACTGCGACAATAGCCAGATCTTGCTCCTGGCGATCGGGCGCGGTGTGCGAGTGCGACTCGTCGCGGTAGAGCGAGGCCTGCGCCTGCCGGGAAAACCGTTGGTCATGGGCTGCGGGGGCGTGGTTTGCTGCCGGGCATGACGTCGGCATGGGTAGGTCGGCTCGTCCGGTTGCGCGCCATCGAGCCCGAGGACTGGGAGGCGTTCCACTCCTTCGACGAATACTCCGACGCGGTCAGGAGCGGAGAGCAGCTCCATCCGCCGCAGTCGGCGGCGCGGGCCAGGAAGTGGGCCGCCGAGCTGGCCGAGCGGACCCAGGGCCTGGACGATGTGCGCCTGGTGATCGCCACCCGGGACGGGAACACCCCGGTCGGCATGATGAACACGCACAGCGTCGACCGGGTGCACGGCACCTTCGCGTACGGGATCGGCATCGGCACGCCCCACCACCGCAAGGGGTACGCCGGTGACGCCGTCGTCCTGCTCCTCAGGTACATGTTCTTCGAGCGCCGCTTCCAGAAGGCCGAGGCGTGGGTCTTCGGATCCAACGAGGCGTCGCTGGCGCTGCACCGGCGGCTGGGGTTCGTCGAGGAGGGCCGCCGGCGCAGGAGTCACTACGCCAACGGCCGTTACGACGACGAGGTCCTGTTCGGGATGACGATCGAGGAGTTCGCAGAACGCTACGCCTCCTGAAGAGCGTCAAGGTCCGCACGGACCCGGCGGGTGGCCGTGACCACGTTCGCCAAGGACGCCTCCACCTGCTCGTACGTCCGGGTCTTCAGCCCGCAGTCCGGGTTGACCCATACCCGCTCCACCGGCAGCGCCGCCAGCGTCCGGCGCAGCAGGTCCTCGACCTCCGAGGCCGCGGGCACCCGCGGCGAGTGGATGTCGTAGACGCCGGGCCCGAGCCCTCGCCCGAAGGTCCCGACCGTGCCCAGGATGCGCGCGCCCGAGCGGGCCGACTCGATGGTGGTCACGTCGGCGTCCAGGCCGTCGATGGCGGCCAGGATCTGGTCGGCGTCCGAGTAGCACAGGTGGGTGTGGATCTGCGTGCGGTCGCCGGCCCCCGACGTGGCCCGGCGGTACGCGGCCACCGCCCACTCCAGGTAGTCGGCCTGCGCGGCCCGCCGCAGGGGGAGCAGCTCGCGAAGGGCGGGTTCGTCCACCTGGATGACCGACACCCCGGCCGCCTCCAGGTCGCGGACCTCCTCCCGGACGGCGTCCGCCACCTGGAACACGACGTCGCGCAGCGGCAGGTCGTCGCGGACGAAGGACCAGGCCACGATGGTGACGGGTCCGGTGAGCATGCCCTTGACCGGCTTGTCCGTGAGCGACTGCGCGTACGTGGCCCACCGCACCGTGATCGGCGACGGGCGGCCGACGTCCCCGTGCAGGATCGGCGGCCGGGTGCAGCGGGAGCCGTACGACTGGACCCAGCCGTTCCTGGTGACGGCGAACCCGTCGAGGTGCTCGGCGAAGTACTGCACCATGTCGTTGCGCTCCGGCTCCCCGTGTACGAGGATGTCGAGCCCGAGGCGTTCCTGGACCCGGATGACACGCTCGATCTCGGCCTCGACCTGCCGCTCGTAGTCGGCCTGCGAGAGTGTGCCCGAAGCGAGCGCGGCCCGGGCGGCGCGCAGCGAGCCCGTCTGCGGGAACGAGCCGATCGTGGTGATCGGCAGCGCGGGCAGCCGCAGGTGCTCGGCCTGCGCCGC